>JBKQQQ010000197.1:0-5691 GCA_052144275.1 Streptosporangiaceae bacterium | reverse complement strand
TCGCCGTAGATGACCTCCTCGGCGGCGCGGCCGCCCAGCGCGCCGGTGATCCGGCCGCGCAGGTAGGCGGAGTCGTCGTACCGGTCGGTCTGGGGTGCTGGTGGGTGACGCCGAGGGACTGCCCGCGCTGGTCATCTTGTTCGCCGTGTACGCGTTCATCGCCGCGGGCATACAGGCCGCGCGGGCGTTCAGCAGCCGCAACGCCGGCCCGGTCCTCGGGCACCTGCTGCTCGGCCTGGTCGACCTGGCCGCCGGGGTGATCGCGCTGGCCTGGCCGGGACCCACCGCGCTGGTGCTGGTGCTGATCGTGGGCGTCTGGGCGATCGTGGCCGGCCTGGTGGAGATCGCCGCCGCCTTCGGTCACGGCGAGGCCGCCGGGACGCGGGCGCTGTTGATCCTGGGCGGGCTGATCACGGTCGCGTTCGGCGTGGTGCTGTGCGCCCGCCCCGGCATCGGCGCGGTCACCCTTGCGCTGCTGTTCGGCCTGTTCAGCCTGATCTTCGGGATCTGGATCCTGGTGCAGGGCATCGAGCTGCGCCGCACCGGGAAGACCCTGAACCCCGGCGCCCGGGAAAAGACCCCGGCCTAGGCCGAGCCGACCACCAGCGTGATTCAGCTCACGTATGGGAGGCAGGCGTGCTGATGGTAAAGAGCCGGTGGTGGCTGCTCGCCGCCGCGGTACTCCCGCTGATCCTCGCCGCGTGCACGAGCACGGCCGGTCAGCCGGGCTCCGGGGCCGGGACGACCGCCGCGGCGGCCGGGTCCGGCTCCGCGGCGCCCGGCGGCCTGAGGGCGGTCCGGCACGTGTGGGTCATCGAGCTGGAGAACCAGGGGTACGCGCAGAGCTTCGGCACCCCGTCCGCCGACCCGTACCTGGCCCGGACGCTGCCGCGGATGGGGGCCCTGCTGGAGAACTACTACGCCATCGGCCACAGCAGCGCGGCCAACTACATCGCGCAGGTCTCCGGGCAGGCCCCGAACATCGCCACCCAGATCGACTGCCCGCTCTGGACACCTTTCCCCGGCCAGGTCATCGCCGGGCCGTACCACCAGGTCCTCGGCGAGGGCTGCGTCTACCCGGCGGCGGTCCCGACGCTGGGCAACCAGCTGTCCGCCGCCGGGCGAAGCTGGGCCGCGTACCTGCAGGACATGGGCAACGACCCGGGCCGGGACCGCACGGTCGCCACGGCGCGCGGGCCAGCCTGCGGCCACCCCGCCACCTGGGCCGTCGACCACACCCAGAAGGCCGCAAAGGGCGACCAGTACGCCGCCCGCCACGACGGGTTCACCTTCTTCCGGTCGGTCACCGCCAACCAGGCCTTCTGCGCCGCGCACATCCTGTCGTTCCGGCCGCTGCCGGGCGACCTGGCCCGGGCCGCCGCCACCCCGGCGTTCTCCTTCATCGCGCCGAACCTGTGCAACGACGGCCACGACTCACCCTGCGTCACCGGCGCCCCGGGCGGGCTGGCCCAGGCCGACGCGTTCCTGTCGCAGTGGGTGCCGGCGATCATGGCCGCGCCGGCCTACCGGGACGGCGGCCTGATCGTGATCACCTTCGACGAGGGCAGCGGCTCGGCCGCCTGCTGCGGCGAGACATCAGGCATCAGCCCGTCCCACCCGAACGTGCCCCTGCCCGGGAAGACCGGGCCAGGCGGCGGCCGCATCGGCGCGGTCCTGCTGTCCCCGCGGATCAGGCCGGGCACCGTCAGCACCGTCGCGTACAACCACTACTCGCTGCTGCGCTCGATCGAGGACATCTTCGGCCTGCCGCACCTCGGCGATGCGGCCATGCCGCAGGTTAGGTCCTTCGGCTCGGACGTATTCGGCTAAGGAAAGGGAGGTCTTGAAATGCTTCCGTTGTCAGACAGCCTTCCCGCGCGGCGGTTCCCGGTCGTCAACATCTTGCTGATCGTGGCCAACTTCGCCGTGTTCATCTTGTACGAGCTGCCGAACATGAACTCGGCGGTGTACCACGCCTCGTTCTACCCGTGCACCGTCGACAAGCCGGCCGGGGGCCAGAGCCGTGGGGGAGAGCTGGATTACCGCCATGTTCCTGCACGGCGGCTGGGACCACATCCTGGGCAACATGCTCTTCCTGGCGATCTTCGGCAAGAACGTCGAGGATGCCTTCGGGTCGCTGCTGTACCTCGGCTTCTACTTCGCCGCGATGATGATGCAGACCGCGATGACGCTGCTGTTCGGCGCTGCGCAAGACGCGCTGGTGCCGGAGCTGGGCGCCAGCGGCGCCATCGCCGCCGTGCTGGGCGCCTACTTCGTCCTCTACCCGGGGTCGCGGATCCGGACGTGGATCTTCCCGATCTTCCTGGTCAGGATCCCGGCCTGGATCTTCCTCGGAGTCTGGTTCTTGTACCAGCTCATCGAGGCGAGCTTCGGGCTGTTCAGCGCCTCGGCGAACGGGGGCGGCGTCGCGTTCTTCGCGCACGTCGGCGGGTTCGTCTTCGGCCTGCTGGTGACGTGGCTCCTGGCCCGGGCAGGACAAGTCGCACCCCAGGAGCTAGAGCGCTCCATTGCGTAGCCCCGCGGGACCCTTCCCTCGCCACGCCGGAGACACAGGACCCGGAAGCGGAGATGCGCATCGGCCTCGTATCTGGTAGGATCAAAACTGTCATAAATTATCAGCACTGATTACAGATATCATCTGTATGGATGCTGAGCACCGCTCGGCAGCGGCGGCCGCGGGCTGGCTATGGCCGGGAACCGTGGCCGCTAATGTGCTAGGTGGAACGACGGGAGGAGCAGTGATGGCAGAGGCGGCATCGGCAGCCGACACGCCGAGGGTGTCGCGGCTGGACCGGCGTAAGGCCCGGACCCGGCAGGCCCTCATCGACGCCGCGGCGCGGCTGATCGCCGAGGGCCGCGGGGACCGGGCGAGCATCCAGGAGATCACCGAGGAGGCCGACATCGGCTTCGGGTCGTTCTACAACCACTTCGACACCAAGGAGCAGCTGTTCCAGACCGCCTCCGAAGAGGTGCTGGAACGCTGGGGGCAGCTGATCGACCGCGCCAGCGCCGGCATCACCGACCCGGCGGAGCTGTTCGCCGTGGGCACGCGGATCACCGGGCGGCTGGGCTGGACCCACCCGGAGATCGCCGGGTTCCTCGCTGGCGCCGGCCTGGATGTCCTGGACATCCCCATCGGCCTGGCGCCGCGTGCCCTGCGCGACATCGAGGCTGGGAAGGCCGCGGGCCGCTTCACTGTTTCCGATGCCGAGATCGCGCTCAGCGCCGCGGCCGGCGGCATGCTCGGGCTTTTCAAGATGCGCCAGCGGCACCCGGAACGCGTCACGGAGACCACCGTCGACCAGCTCGCCGAGGCCGATCTGCGTATGCTCGGCGTCGCCGCCGACGAGGCCGCCCGCCTCGCCGCCCTCCCCCTCTCGGACACCGGCACGTGGTAACAGCCGCCACGTTGCTGCCGGCCGCGTCCCGTCAGCAACCCCGAGTCGCCGCGCGGAGCGCAGGCCCGAGGGATACCAGGCGCGGAGACATACCTTGGCCTGCACCCGACCTAGCGTCGTGATTCGTCCATGCTCCCCACGCCCGCGACGAACCCGTTCAGGCCACAGTTGTCACGTTATGGCTGGCGGCCCGTTGATCCGCCGCGCCGGCCAGTGTTGTTCGTCAACCCGAGGTCGGGTGACGGCAAGGCCGCACGCGCCGGGATGGCCGAGCAGGCGCGCGCCAAGGGGATCGAGGCCATCATCCTCGCCTCAGGCCAGGACCTGGCAGCGCTGGCCCATCAGGCCGTGGCGGCGGGCGCAGACGCGCTCGGGATGGCCGGTGGTGACGGGTCGCTGGCGGTCGTGGCCGCTGCGGCGGCCGCGCACGGGATCCCGTTCGTGTGCGTCCCGGCCGGGACGCGCAACCACTTCGCGCTCGACGTGGGGGTGGACCGGCACGACCTGGCCGGCGCTCTGGACGCGTTCACCGGCGGGGTCGAGCGGCAGATCGACACGGCAGAGGTGAACGGCCGCTTGTTTCTCAACAACGTCTCGCTTGGCATCTACGGCGAGGCGGTCCGCAGCCCGGCCTACCGCGACGCCAAGGCGCGTACGCTCCTGGAGATCGCGGCTGAGGTGATGGGGCCGAGCACGGAGGCGCCTGCGATGTGCCTGGCCGACGACCTGGGGCGCGAGCACCATCATCTCGCCGTCGTGCTCGTGTCGAACAACCCCTACGCGCTCGATCGCCCGCTGGTCGGAGGCACCCGCCCGGCGATGGACAGCGGCCAGCTCGGCATCGTCGTCCTCGACGCACCCGGCGACAGCCCGCACTCTCCAGGGCGAGCCTGGACCGCGCCGCGGCTGGAGGTGAATGCCCCGGCACCGGTGCACGCCGGGGTCGACGGCGAGGCGGTGGACCTCAGCCCGCCGCTGCGGTTCGCTATCCGGCCGGCGGCGCTGCGGGTCCGGATCTGCTCGCGCCACCCAGGCGCCTCGCCATCAGCGCGTCTCCACCTCCCGGGCTACCCACCCGCGTGATGGCGCACTTCCTGGGAACCGTCCTGGCCTACGAGGCGCTCCACGCCCACCCCGGCCTGCACGTCTATCTCCTGGTCACCCTCGGGTCACCGCTGGCTCTGCCCCGGCGCAGGCAAGGCGCCTTCCTGAAACGGGCGAGCGCGCATAGCCGCACCGTGGCACCGTTCAGCTAGCGTGGCATCATGTAGCGGGCGCGGTGCAACTAGGAGTGGCGATGAGCGCAGAACGCGAGCGGGTCGCCGGGTTCGGCCGGCTGGAGGACGGGCTGCTGCAGGCCGGGGAGTGGTACCGGTGGGGGCCGTACGTCAGCGAGCGGCAGTGGGGCACGGTTCGGGAGGACTACAGCGCCGACGGCGAGGCGTGGGACTACCTGCCGCACGACCATGCCCGGTCGCGCGCGTACCGCTGGGGCGAGGACGGCCTGGCGGGGTTCTGCGACATCGAGCAGCGGCTGTGCCTGTCCCTTGCGCTGTGGAACGGCCGCGACCCGATCTTGAAGGAGCGCGCCTTCGGGCTGACCGGGTCGCAGGGCAATCACGGCGAGGACGTCAAGGAGTACTGGTGGTATCTGGACGCCATCCCGAGCCATGCCTGGAACCGGTGGCGGTACCACTATCCGCAGGCCGCATACCCCTACCAAGATCTGATCAATCAGAACGCCTGGCGCGACCGGTATCAGCCCGAATACGAGTTGGTGGACACCGGGGTGTTCGATGCTGACCGGTACTGGATCGTCGAGGTGCACTACGCCAAGGCCGAACCCGATGACCTGCTGATGAAGATCTCGGTGGCCAATGCGGGCCCGGACGCTGACACGCTGCACGTGCTGCCCACCGCATGGTTCCGCAACACCTGGGCGTGGGAGATCGACGCGCCTAAGCCCGCGATGGCGGCCACCGGCGACACCTCGGTTGGGATCGAGCATCCGTGGCTCGGGCAGCTTGAGCTGCTCGCCGACTCCGGCCCGGACGGCGCGGCGCCGACGGCTCTGTTCTGCGAGAACGAGACCAATCTGAGGCGTCTGTACGGTGTCGGGCCGGTCACGCAGTATCCGAAGGACGGGGTCAACGACCACGTGGTCCACGGGGCGGCTACCGTCAACCCCGAGCGGACCGGGACCAAGTGCGCGTTCTGGTACAAGCTCACCGTCCAGCCTGGCCAGACGGCCGAATTGCGGCTCCGGCTGCGG
>JBKQQQ010000196.1:0-9229 GCA_052144275.1 Streptosporangiaceae bacterium | reverse complement strand
GAGGCTTCGGGGCTGCCGTATGAGGCCCTGAGATTCCTGCAGGAGCAGAGGGAAATCAGCCGCACTGAGCTAGCCCAGAACTCCACATACCTGCAACAGGCCGATCGGGCGCTGTTGCACGCCGAATTCACCCCGCTCAACTGCGGCTATGGCGAAGACGGGGAAGTCCGGATAATTTTTGACTTTGAGGCGGTCCGTTTCGGCTTGGTTCCGCTGGCGGGCGCCTTGGCCATCGCGACGTTCTCGCTCATACCATCCGCCGGGGCGAGGGAAAACGCTCGGAGGATGGCCGAGGTATCCAGTGAGCTTCGTTCAGTCTGCCCCGCGGCAAGTCCTGCACCGGCCTTGCTATTGCCGCTGTTGCGGCTGGCCTACCTTGACGCCGCCTGGCAGCGGCTCGACAAGCGGCGCGCCAATCCGGCCCGTGGCTGGGGCTACCTGAGAGAAGACGTCGAGAACCTCCGCTGGCTGAAGGAGAACGCGCGGCTTGCCGCGGAACAGTAGCGGTGTGGCACGGCAGCAGGACAGGGCTGTAGTGGTCGTAGGACCGTGGACTCGCCTCCATCAGACCCTGACCATCAAGCTCTGTAAGGTGCAGGCATGGACATGGCGACCGGGCAGCAACTCGACCAGAAGAGGTATATCCGCCAGGAAACCCTGGCCCGCCTGAGCCCGGCCTCCCGGTTCATACTGGACGTCTAACGCCGAGGAGCCGCAGTGAACGACTATCCAGCCATGCTCACCACGGTGAACCACGTCGAGCCGGTGCCGCGCCGCATCCGGGCCTATCTCGGGACCGAGAAGGTCCTGGACACGACCCGGGCACTGTACGTCTGGGAATGGCCTTATTACCCGCAGTACTACGTTCCGCTGGCCGACGTGCGCCAAGACCTGTTGACCCCGGAGGGGCATGCCCAGCAGACCGGCCGGGGAAAGGCGGAACTGCACGGGCTGCGGGCCGGGGAGGCGCACCGGCCGCGGGCGGCCCGGGTGATCGCCGAGTCCACGATAGAGGGGCTTAGCGGCACCGTCCGCTTCGAATGGGCTGCGCTGGATGCCTGGTTCGAGGAGGACGAGCAGGTGTTCGTGCATCCGCGCAGCCCCTACACGCGGGTCGACGCGCTGCGCTCGAACCGCCCGGTGCGCGTCGAACTCGAGGGGGTGCTGCTGGCCGACTCGGCGTCCCCGGTAATGGTGTTCGAGACCGGCCTGCCGACGCGGTACTACGTCAGCCGGACCGACGTCCGCTTCGAGCACCTGGTCCCGACCGACACGGTGACCGCGTGCCCTTATAAGGGAGTGACCAGCGGCTACTGGTCGGTCCGGTCCGGCGACGTCGTGCACAAGGACCTGGCCTGGGCATATGACTTTCCCACCCGCCAGCTCCTGCCCATCGCCGGCATGGTCGCCTTCTACAACGAGAAGGTCGACACGTTCGTCGATGGCCAGCTGCTCGAGCGCCCGGAGACGCACTTCTTCCGAACGGACAAAGGTGCCCGCTGAGGCGCGCCGCCGAGCTGGCCCGGTGGGAGATCGCCTGGGCGGGTGGCGATAGCCCTGGGCCAGGACCGCTGTTCCGGCCAGAATTGCTGGCCGACCCGTGCTGCACCATCCTGGCCTGCCGGCGGGAGGGCGTCCTCGTCTCCGGGGCCATCGCTTACGCCACCGGCCAGGTGACCGGGATATCCAACGTGTTCAGCACCGGTCCGGCCGCCGGAGCGCTCCCGCCCGGCCCGGCCCGGAGGATTCCGCCCTACCCGGCGCGCGCTATATTCGCGACGGCGGTAACTTCACCGGGAAGGCGCATCGATGTCTGGCACCGAACAGGCGGCGGGCCGGGACGCCAACGGCGGCGCCCGGCGCGTCATCGACACCAGCGTGGCCCACAGCGCCCGGGTGCACGACTACTGGCTGGGCGGCAAGGACAACTTCGCCGCCGATCGCGCGGCCGGCGATGCGGTGTTCCAGGCTTACCCCGGCATCGTCGCCTCGGTGCGAGCCAACCGCGCGTTCCTCGCCCGGGTGGTGCGGTTCCTGGCCGCCGAGGCCGGGATCAGGCAGTTCCTCGACATCGGCACCGGCATCCCGGCCGCGAACAACACTCACGAGGTAGCGCAGTCCGTCGCGCCCGGCTGCCGTGTGGTCTACGCGGACTACGACCCGGTCGTCCTGCTGCACGCCCAGGCCCTGCTCACCAGTTCGGCTCAGGGTGCCCTGGACTACATCGACGCCGACCTGCGCGACCCGCAGACGATCCTGGCGCAGGCGGCACAGACCCTGGACTTCTCCCGCCCGGTCGCGGTCATGCTGATCGCCATCATGCACCTGATCGGTGACCGGGACGATCCCGGCGGGATCATCAGGCAGCTGATGGCGGCGGTTCCTGCCGGGAGCTACCTGGCATTGTCCCAGGTGGCTTCGGACATCGAGGCTGAGCGGATGGCCGAGGCGGCCAAGCGGTACAACCGTCTCGCCCGCGAGACCCAGAGCCATCGCACCCACGCCGAGGTCATGCGCTTCTTCGACGGTCTGGAACTCCTCGAACCGGGCCTGGTCCCGGTCCAGCGGTGGCGGCCCGCATCGGCGATCGAGGCCCAAGCCCATTCGGCCATGTGGGGCGGCGTAGGTCGCAAGCCACCGGGCTAGAGCACCGGGGTGTCCGTCGCGGCGGGCCTCATCTGCCTGGGGGTCGCCGCTACGAAGTAAACTCGCCTCGCAGCCGGGCGGCGGCCGCCGTCAGCGCGGTCAGCTTGCCGAAGGCGACGTCGCGCGGCAGGTATTTCATGCCGCAGTCCGGGGCCAGCACCAGGCGGTCGGGCGGCACGTACGGCAGCGCCCGCCGGACCCGGGCCAGTACCGTCTCCGGCGACTCGTCCGTCAGGTCGTTGAGGTCCAGCACGCCCAGGATGATGGTCTTGCCGTCCAGCGCGGCCAGCACCGAGCAGTCCAGGCCGGACTGAGCAGTCTCGATCGAGATCTGGTCGCAGCTGCAATCGGCCAGTTCGGGCAGGAACGAATAGCCTGAGGGCCGGTCGTGGATGATGGCGGCGTAGCCGAAGCACAGGTGGACCGCCGTGGTGCCGGCCGCGCCCTCCAGCGCCCGGTTGACGGCCTTCACGCCGTAGCGGTGTGCCTGCTCGGAGCGGGCCTGCAGGTAGGGCTCATCCAGCTGGACGATGTCGGCTCCGGCCGCGAACAGGTCCCGGACCTCTTCGCCGACCGCCTCGGCATATCCGAGGGCGAGCGACTCGGTGCTGCCGTAATAGTCGTCTTGCGCCTGCTGCGCCATGGTGAACGGCCCGGGCACGGTGATCTTGATGGTCCGGCTGGTGTTCGCGCGCAGGAACTTCAGGTCCTCCACCTCCACCGGATGCCTGCGCCGGATCGGCCCCGTGACGCGGGGCACCGGGTTCGGGTGGCCGCTGCGGTCCAGTGCCGTGCCGGGGTTGTCGATGTCCACGCCGTCCAGCGCGGTCGCGAACCGATTGGAGTAGCTTTCCCGGCAGATCTCGCCGTCGGTGACGATGTCCAGGCCGGCCTCCTCCTGGGCCCGGATGGCCAGCACGGTCGCATCGCGCTGCGCCTGCTCCAGATAGGCGGGATCGACCCGCCACAGTTCCCGGGCCCGCACCCGCGGCGGGAACCGGTCGGCCAGCCGGGCACGGTCGATCAGCCAGTCCGGCTGCGGATAGCTCCCGACCAGGGAGGTGGCAAACAGCATGCCAGCACCCTACGCCCGTCCGCGGTCCGACCGTCAGGCGATCTTGCGGGCGGCCGGGCCGGGCACCGGGGTGACCTCGCGAGCGGACTCCAGGACGTGGCCCGCCGCGCAGGTCAGCTGCAGCCGTACCGGTTCGCCGCAGTCGCGATGCCGCAGCAGGACCGGCGGGCCGTCCGCGCCGCTCGCATACCGGTCGCCCCACTCCATCAGCGCCACAAGCACCGGGTAGAGGTCAAGGCCCTTGTCAGTGAGCCGGTACTCGTCCCGGCTGCGCTGACCGCTCTCCTGATAACGAACCTTGCGCAGCAGGCCTTCCGCCACCAGGCGGGCCAGGCGCTGGCTGAGCACCTGGCGGGGCATGCCGGTGCGGCGCTGCATGTCGTCGAAGCGGCGCACGCCGTTGAAGGCCTCGCGCAGCACGAGGAACGTCGGCCGCTCGCCGAGGATCCCCACGGCCGCGCCGATCGCGCAGTTGGCTGTGTCGTAATCCAGCATCCAGGACCTTCCCATGAACGCATGCTAAATCTAGTTGACAGACTCAGCAATTCCGGCCATGCTGAGTTCGTGAACCGAACCCAGGCGGCGCGAGCCGATGGCCGCGCCACCGCCGCGATCCGTCCGGTGCGCCCGGAGGACCTGGCCGCGCTCGGCGACTTCTTCGCGGGGCTGTCCGTCGAGAGCCGCTATCTCAGGTTCTTCGCGCCGGTCACGCCCGCCTACGGCCTGCTCCACCTGCTGTCCGGCGGGCCCGCCAACGTCGACGCCACAGTCGCCGTCGCGGACGGCGTCATCGTCGGGCACGCGATGGCCGCGGACGGTCCCGAGGATCACGGGGATCCCTGCGGCGCCCGCGTGACCGATGTCGGCGTGGTGGTCGCCGACGCCTGGCAGCGCCGGGGGGTAGGGGCGGCGCTGATGCGCATGCTGGTCACCCGGGCCCAGGCACGGGGCGTGACGGCGCTGGCGATGGACGTGCTGCCCGGCAACCGGGTGGTACTCGCCATGATCACCGGTCACTGGCCGGACGTCGCCGTCCACCACTCCCCGGACAGCCTCGATATCCGCATCCCGCTACCGCCGTACCAGCCGCGACGGTCGCCGCCGCGGCCGCACGCGAACAGGTCCGGCCGCTGGTCACCCTCGGGAGATAGCATCCGGGATCATGACCACAGCACGCGCAGGCGGCGCGACGGCGCCCTCGTCACGTGACCTGGCCGCCACATTGCGCGGTGCGGGGCTGAGCGAGGTTGACGACTCGGCCCGGCGGCGGGCCGAGTACTCCACCGACGCGTCGAACTACCGGGTCGTGCCGAGCGTGGTGGTCTTCCCGAGGCACGTCGAGGAGGCGGCCGCCGCGCTGGACGTCGCCCGGCGGGCCGGCGTGCCGGTCACCAGCCGGGGCGGCGGCACCTCCACCGCGGGCAACTCGGTCGGCTCCGGCGTCGTGCTGGACTTTTCCCGGCACCTGAACCGGGTGCTCTCGGTAGACCCCGAGGCGCGTACCGCGGTCGTCGAGCCCGGCGCGATCCTGGACGACATCACCGCAGCCGCGGCCCGGCACGGCCTGCGCTTCGGCCCGGACCCGTCCTCGCACGCCCGGGCGAGCATCGGCGGCTCGATCGGCAACAACGCCTGCGGCGCGCGGGCCCTGAGGTACGGCCGCGCGGCCGACAACGTGGTGAGCCTGGACCTGCTGACCGCCTCGGGGGAGCGGCTCGCGGCTCGGCACCTGGGCCGTGACGGCCTGGCCGCCGCCGGGACGATCGGCGCCGCGCTCGACACGCTGGTCGCGGCGCACCTCGGCATGATCCGCACCGAGTTCGGCCGGTTCACCCGGCAGGTGTCCGGCTACTCCCTGGAGCACCTGCTGCCAGAGAACGGCGCGGATCTCGCGAAGTTCCTGGCCGGTACCGAAGGCACGCTGGGCATGGTCCTCGGTGCGACCGTCGGGCTCGTATCGTCGCCGAAGGCGGTGGCGCTGGCGGTGCTCGGCTACCCCGGCATGCCGGAGGCCGCGGACGCGGTGCCCGGCCTGCTGCCGCACCGCCCGGTCGCGGTCGAGGGCATGGACGCCCGGCTGGTCGAGGTCTTCCGGGCTCGCCGGGGCGCTGCGGCCGTCCCCGGGCTGCCGCGCGGTGAGGCCTGGCTGTTCGTGGAGACCTCCGGCGATACCGAGGCCGAGGCGCGCGCCGGGGCCGAGCGGCTCATCGCCGGCGCCGACAGCCTCGACGCGCTCGTGGTCGCCGGCGCCCCGGCGCGGGCCCTGTGGCGTATCCGCGAGGACGGCGCGGGCCTGGGCGGCCGCACCCCGGCGGGTGCGCCGGCCTGGCCCGGCTGGGAAGACGCCGCCGTCCCGCCCCGGCACCTGGGCGCGTACCTGCG
Organism: Streptosporangiaceae bacterium; assembly: GCA_052144275.1. Lineage (GTDB taxonomy): Bacteria > Actinomycetota > Actinomycetes > Streptosporangiales > Streptosporangiaceae > Palsa-504. Next base: position 3,126 of record JBKQQQ010000196.1, on the reverse strand, counting down.
TGATTTCGGCGCTCTGATGGCCGAGCACGACCTGGACGGCCTGACCTACGGCCACTTCGGCGATGGCTGCGTGCACGTCCGCATCGACTTCCCGTTCTCCACCGAGCCGGGCCGCTACCGGCAGTTCGCGGTGGCCGCGGCGCAGCTGGTGGGCAAGTACGGCGGCTCGATGTCGGGCGAGCACGGGGACGGCCGGGCGCGCGGCGAGCTGCTGCCCGCCATGTACTCACCCGAGGCCATCGACACCATGGCCGCGGTCAAGGCGATCTTCGACCCGGGCAACGTGTTCAACCCCGGCGTGCTGGTCGACCCGGTGCCGCTGGACGCGGACCTGCGCGTGCCACAGGCCCGCCCGCTGCGCGCCGGACTGGGTTTCGCCTATCCGCACGACAGCGGTGACCTGTCGGTTGCGGTGCACCGGTGCGTCGGCGTGGGCAAGTGCCGTGCCGACACCACCGCAGTGAAGGGGGCTGGGGAGGCGGGTGGGGGAGTGATGTGCCCGTCGTACCTGGCCACGCGGGACGAGAAGGACTCCACCCGGGGCCGCTCGCGGGTGCTGCAGGAGCTCGCGAACGGCACGCTGGTCAAGGACTTCCGCTCGGCGGAGGTGGCCGAGTCGCTTGACCTGTGCTTGTCGTGCAAGGGCTGCTCGTCGGACTGCCCGGCCGGGGTGGACATGGCGACCTACAAGGCCGAGGTGCTGTACCAGAAGTATCGTCGCCGGCCGCGCCCGCCGGCCCACTACTCGCTGGGCTGGCTGCCTCGCTGGGCCCGGCTGGCCTCGCACGCGCCGGGACTGGCGAACGCCGCGCTGCGCAACCCGGCGCTGGCCGGCCTGGCCAAGCGGCTGGGCGGAATCGACGCCCGCCGCCCGCTGCCGCAGTTCGCCGCGCAGAGCTTCCGAGCCTGGTTCGCCGGCCGTCCCGCCCGGGCCGGGGCTCCGGTGCTGCTGTGGGTGGACACCTTCACCGACTACTTCACCCCCGAGGTCGGCCAGGCCGCCGTGCGGGTGCTGGAAGCGGCCGGCTACGCGGTGGAAATCACCGGACAGCCCGTATGCTGCGGCCTGACCTGGATCTCCACCGGCCAGCTGGACGGCGCGCGCACTCAGTTGCGGCGCAGCCTGCAGGCCCTGGAGCCGGCCGTGCGGGCCGGCACCCCGATCGTCGGCCTGGAACCTTCGTGCACCGCCGTGCTGCGCGGCGAAATCGCCGAACTCCTGCCCGCCGACCCGCGCGCCCGTCAGGTGCGCACCGCCACCCGCACGCTCGCCGAGCTGCTGACCGAGACCACGGAGTGGACGGCACCCGACCTCACCGGCGTGCGTGCGGTGGCCCAGCCGCACTGCCACCACCACGCCGTCATGGGCTGGCACACCGACTCCGCGCTGCTGGCCAGCGCCGGCGCCGAGGTCACCGCGGTCGGCGGCTGCTGCGGGCTGGCCGGCAACTTCGGCGTCGAGCGCGGCCACTACGACGTGTCACGGGCCGTCGCCGAGACCGCCCTGCTGCCCGCCGTACGCGACGCCAAGGACGCGGTGGTGCTGGCCGACGGGTTCTCCTGCCGCACCCAGCTCGACCAGCTCGCCCGCGTCAGCGGCACCCACCTGGCCCAGCTCCTGGCCAGCCGCCTGGAGGACGGCCGGTAACGGCGTGGCGGCCCAGCGTCCTCATGCGCGCACGCGAGGATCGTCTCGCAGCGCGTGTACCACCCTGACGTCGTCATCGATCACGAACAGCACAGGTCGTGACATCTGCCGCCGCTTACGGGTTGGACTCGCTGGCGGGCCGGATGTTCTGGTTGATATGGAACGTGTTGTCCGGGTCGTAACGCTCCTTGACCTGGGTGAGCCGGTCGTAGTTGCCGCGGTAGGACGCCCTGACCCGGTCCTGTCCCTCGTCCATCAGGAAGTTGACGTAGGCTCCGCCCGCCGACGTCGGGTGCAGCTCCTGCCAGTAGTCCCGGGCCCATCGCGAGATGAGGCCCGCGTTGGCCGGGTCCGGGTCGACGCCCACGATGACGCCTGCCCAGCCGCCGTCCCGGTAGGCGAAGGCTGTCGCGTCGGCGGGAACGCGGCTGGCAGCGCCGTCGATGGGGTACATGTGCATGGTGGAGTGGCCGGTCGGCAGCTGCGCGCCGTACTTGAGGTGCACCTCGATCGCGGCGTCGGAGATCTCGTTGAAGAAGTCCGCCCGCCAGTACCACTGCAGCCCGGCCGGGTAGAGGCCGTCGAACGCGCTCTGCAGCATGCTGAACGGCATGGCCTGCAGGCCCACCAGCAACGGCGAGCCGTACGTCCGGACCGGCTCGAGCACCTGGTCGGCCCGGTCGTGTGATCCGGTGTAGCACCAGACGATGCCGCAGGCCTTGCGGCCCCACAGCGCCTCGGGGAACGGCGGCGCGGGCGGGATGGTGAGCAGCCCAATCCAGCCGCTCAGTTCTTCCGGCAGCGACGGCAGCAGCTCCCGGTACCAGCGCATCACCTCGGCGGTGTCGGCGATGTCGTACAGGACCGGGCCGGCGATGACCGTGCCGTGCTCGCCGATGTCGTGGCAGCGGAACGTGAACGAGGTGACGACGCCGAAGTTCCCGCCGCCACCGCGCAACGCCCAGAACAGATCGCCGTGCGAAGTCTCGCTGGCCGTCACGAACGTGCCGTCGGCCAGCACGACGTCGGCGGACAGGAGGTTGTCCACCGTCAGCCCGAAGCGCCGGGACAGGTAGCCAATGCCCCCGCCGAGCGTCAGGCCCGCCACGCCGGTGGATGCGAGAAAGCCGGACGGGGTGGCCATGCCGAACGCCACCGTCGCGTGGTCGATATCTCCCCAGGTGCATCCGGCGTCGGCGCGGACGGTGCGGTTCTGCGGGTCGACCGTGGTGCTGCGCAGCAGCGACAGGTCAATGACCAGGGCGTCGTCCGATACCCCGAGGCCGGCTGCATTATGGCCGCCGCTCCGGACCGCGATCGCGACGCCGTGCTCGCGGGCGAACCGCACGCAGCTGATGACGTCGGCGGCGTCGCGACAGCGCGCGATGGCAGCGGGACGCTTGTCGATCATGGCGTTGTAGACGGCGCGCGCCTTGTCGTAGCCGGCGTCCGCCGGCCTGATCAGGTCACCGCGCAGG
>JBKQQQ010000195.1:0-5551 GCA_052144275.1 Streptosporangiaceae bacterium | reverse complement strand
CGAGCCCGGCCCCGAGGGCCACCGTGACCAGGCCGATGGCCCACCAGGTCATCCGCGGCAGCTTGCGCCGGGCCAGCCTGCTCGCCACCAGCAGGGTGAACGGGAGCTCGATGATGAAGATGGGCTGGACCAGCGCGACCGGGCCGGTGGCGAGCGCGACGGCCTGGCAGACCGCGGCCAGGACGACCATGCCGATACCCGCCAGCCATACCTTGTGCCTGATCAGGTAGCCGAACAGGGACAGGTGCAGCGCTTTGGCGGCTGGTGCGGTCGCCGCGACCATCCGCTGCAGAACCGACGCCAGGCCGTTGAACAGCGCCGTCAGCAGCGCGAACAAAACCGACACCACCGCGGCATCCTAGCGGTATCAACGCCCAGGTAGGAAGCGATTAGGGGCGGCGCAGGCCGGGACCGCGCCGTCTGGTCGTGCCGTCAGGATCAATGCGGGGATACGAATAGTGGCGTCAGCGGATTGGCAGAATACCACTGAACAGGTCCAAAACAAACGATGCCGGGCCGCCAGCTGGCGACGGCAAATGGTCGCTGTTTTGTGATCTGAGATGATTTGCGAGTGGCTCGTTTACCTAGTATTCATCAGCGCGTGCGAAGGCATTTGCCTTCATTCCGGTATTCGCGTTAGACAAAGCTTCGCGATCACGAAAGGCGTGCCGGGGTGGGGGCGTTGGGCGGCGTACCGGGTGGGGCGTTCTGCGGTGGGCGTGCCGGGTGGGGCGTGCCGGGTGGGGCGTGCCGGGGGTGGGCGGTTGGGCTAGGGGGCGGGGACCCGGAAGATGCGCATCTGCAGGGCTAGGGTCGCGTAGTAGCCGACCAGCGCGGACAGCTCGACCAGGGCCTGCTCGCCGAGCACCGCGACCGCGGTGTCGTACTCCTGGTCGTCCAGGTCGGCGTCCGGGCCGGTCAGCGCCCGCACCACCGAGTAGGCGACCTGCTCCTGCTTGTCGGTGAAGCCGGGATCCGCGCCGACCCGGAGCGCCTCGATTTCCGGCTCGGCGAGCCCGGCCTCGCGCCCGATCGGCTCGTGCGAAGCCCGCTCGTACCCGCTGTCCCAGGCCTGCGCCACCATCAGGATCGCCATCTCGCGAACCCGGGGCGCCAGCCGAGTGCGGAACCTGATGGCCGCGCCGAGCTCCTGCAGCGCGTGGCCGACGGGCGGCGCGTAGAGCATCGCGTTGAACGGCCCGGCCAGGCCGCCCGCGCCGCTGGAAAGGGCGACCGCGCGCGGTCCCTGGCCGCGCGGGCCGCCCAGGATCTCCCGGTACAGGTCCAGTTGCTCGGGGGTCATCTCCTCCGAGGACAGGACGGCAAGGCGCATCGGCATTCCCTCGCTTTCTCTCGAGGGTTATCTGCCCACCGTGGCCGGGGCATGCACCACGGCCGTTCGGGATTAATGATCTTTATGTGCTTGTCCGGCCGCGCCGGGCCACCGTGTCGACGGTGACGGCGGCGAGCAGGACGGCCGCGGTCCACATGTACTGGGCGGCGGCGCCCAGCCCGAGCAGTTCCAGGCCGTTGTAGATGACGGCGACGATGACCCCGCCGAGGACCGCGCCCAGCATCTTGCCGCGCCCGCCGAACAGGCTGGTGCCGCCGATGACCGCGGCGGCCACCGCGTACAGGACGTTGTCCCGCCCGGGACGTTGGTGGAGACCGAGCCGAGGTAAGAGGCGTAGATGATGCCCATGATCCCCGCCGTCAGCCCGGCCAGCGTGAACGCGGCGAGCCGGATCCGGCTCAGGTTGATGCCGGCCCGCCGGGCCGCCTCGGCGTTGCCGCCGATGGCGTAGATATACCGGCCGAACCGGGTCCGGCCGAGCAGGAAGCTGTACGCCACGACGACCACCAGGACCACCAGCACCACCCACGGCACGCCGTGCAGGACGGCGATGAAATGCCCGCGGTTGGTGTTGCCGTTGAGGTCACGCTTGGCGCGGCGCGCCTCGGCGCGAGAGGACATCGATTGCCGCCGCCGCGAGTAGCACCGCGGCGACCACGACGTCAATCCACTGGCTGGACACGCCTAGCAGGTAGAGGCCGTTGTAGATGCCACCGATGACGAGGCCGCCCAGCACGCCGTGGATGGTCTTGCCCCGGCCGCCGAAGAGGCTGGTGCCACCGATGACCGCCGCGGCCACCGCCAGCAGCACGTAGCTGTTCGCGGCCTTGATGATGTTAGTGGTCAGTGAGACCTGCCACGAGGCGAACAGCACGCCAGCGATCCCGGAGATCAGGGCGGAGGCGACGAAACACCAGGTCCGGATCGCGGGCAGGCTGACCCCGGCTCGGCGCGCCGCCTCGGGGTTGCCACCGATGGCGTACACGTAGCGGCCGAAGCGGGTTCGCTGCAGCAGGACCGTCGAGGCGCCGAGCACGACAAGGACGATCGCAATGATGTAGGGAACTCCCTCGATCGTCCCGACGTGGGCCCGGTTGACGTTGCATATGGCGACGAGCCCGATTCCCGCCGCCGCCATGAGGACGATCTTGATCGCGGTGAGGCTGCGCGGCGGAGTCTCCAGGCCGTGGCGGCGCTTGCGGGCGTCCCGCAGCCAAAGCCCAGTGCCAGCGGCTCCGACGACCACGGCCAGCAAGATCCAGCTGACCAGCGGGGTGAACGCCCCCCAGAAGATGTCGTAGAGGACGACCTCGTTTTTGTACTGGGAGTTGCCGATACCGACGAGCGTCCCGCCGAGGACGATGATCGCCACGCCCTCCAGGATCAGCAGCCCGCCCAGAGTGACGATGAACGACGGCATCTTCAGCCGGGCCACGAGCGTTCCCTGGATGGCGCCCACCGCGGAGCAAGCGAGCAACGTCACGATGATCGCCGCCCACCACGGCCAATCCGGGCCGGTCGGCTGCACAAGTTCGGCGACCACGACGCTGCCAAGCGCCATGACCAGGCCGACGGAGAGGTCGATCTCTGCGAGGAGCAGGACGAAGATCTCAGCGATCGCCAGCAGCATGTATATGGTGCTCTGCTCGAAGAGGTTGACCAGGTTCTGCGGCGACAGGAACTTCGGGTTCGCGATCTGGAAGCTGACGGCGACCACAACGATGGCCAGGACTACGGGCAGGACACCGCTGTTGCCGCTGCGGACCCGGACCCACGAGGCCCGGAGGTACTGGCCCAGCGACTGGGCGACGAGCTCGGGTGGGACGTCGGCTGCGGCCTCGTCGGCGGCTGTGAGGTCGGCCACCATCGTGGCGTCGGCCGCCCCGGCCGGGGTCTCGCTGTAGTCCGGGGTTACGTCAGACACGGGTCACGCTCCCAGTACCGCGCCGTGACAGCACGTCAACCCCCACCGCGACCAGGAGCACGGCGCCCGGCAGGATGTATTCCAACGGCGTGGTCAAATTACCTAGGTTGAGAAGAGATACGCCGTAGGCGATGCCGCCGATGAGGAGGCCGCCAAGAACACCGTGGATTGCCTTACCTCGGCCGCCGAAGAGGCTGACCCCGCCGATGACGGCGGCGGCGACGGTGTACAGGACGAGCTGACCGGGGTCTGCCGTATTGGTGCTGTACTCACCGAAGAAGAAGGAACCGAGCAGGATGCCGCCGAGTCCGGCGGTCGCCGAGCACAACGCGAAGGCCCAGGTGCGGATGCCGGCGAGGCTGACGCCGGCGCGGCTGGCCGCCTCGGGGTTGCCGCCGATGGCATAGAGGTAGCGGCCGAAGCGGGTCCGCTCGAGCACGAGCGTCCAGACGCCAAGCACGACGAGGACGACCGGGATCACCCACGGAACTCCCTGTACCTTCACGAGGGCGGTTCCGCGGTTGACATTGCAGACAGCCACCACAGCTACCCCGACGAGCGCCAGCAGGGCGATTCTGATTGCTGTCACGCTCTTCGGGGGAGCCACCAGGCCTTTGCGTCGCCTCCTGGCCGCGCGCAGCCACTGGGCCGTGCCGACGGCCCCGACCACCACCGCCAGAAGTATCCAGCTGGCAACCGGGGTGATCACCCCCTGGACCAGGTCATAGGTGACGCGCTGGTCGAACTCCGAAGTGTTGAGGTTGACGGAGCCGTCGGCGCCGCCGAGGACGACGATGAGGATTCCCGAGCAAAGAAGGAACCCGGCCAGGGTCACGATGAAGGACGGGATCTTGAGCCTGGCAGTCAGCATCCCTTGGAGGGAGCCGAACAGGCCGCAGGAGACGAGCGCGGCGAGTATGGCTGCCCACCACGGCCAGCCCGGCCCGGGCTGTTGGACCAGCTTGAAGGCGATCACTCCGCCGATAAGCGCGACCGCGCCGACCGAGAGGTCGATCTCTGCGATGAGCAGGACCACTGTCTCAGCTATCGCCAGCACCATGTATACGGTGCTCAGCCCGAAGATATACACCAGGTTGCTCGGCCGCAGGAAGGCGTGCTCGGGGGTGATGATCTGGAAGGTGACGGCGACCACCACCATGGCCAGGAGCACGGGCAGGACACCGCTGTCTCCACTGCGGACCCGGAGCCACGAGGCCCGCAGGTACTGACGCAGCGACCGGGCGAGAAGCTCGGGCGGGACGTCGGCCACGGAGAGATCGGGGGCGGCGGCAAGCTCCAGCGACGCGTCCGCCGTCTCGGCCGGGTCCGCGGTCGCCGGGGTTTCCCGATCCGGGCCCATCGGCTCAGCCCTCCCCAGTGGCGGATCCGGCAGGCTCAGACGGCCGCTCGCCGGCGCTGCCGGTTGTCATGTACTCCACCACGCTCTGCCGGTCGAAATCCGTAGCCGGGCCCTCGGCCACCATCCGTCCCAGGTACAGTACCGCGATCCGGTCCGCGACCTCGAAGATGTCGTTCAGGTTGTGGGAGATGACCATCACCGCCAGCCCGCGATCCCGGAGCCGTTTGATCAGGTCCAGCACCTGCCGGGTCTGCACCACCCCGAGGGCGGCGGTAGGCTCGTCAAGCAGCACCAGCTTGGAGTTCCACATCACCGCCTTGGCCACCGCAACCGACTGCCGCTGACCTCCCGAGAGCGAGGCCACTGGCTGCCGGATCGAGCGCACCGTGGTCACCCGAAGGGCGCTCAGGGTGTCGGCCGCCGCTAGTTCCATCGCGTCCTCGTCGAGCAGGCCGTGGAGCAGCCGTTCCCGGCCGAGGAACATGTTCTGGACGATGTCCAGGTTGTCGGCCAGCGCCAGATCCTGGTAGACGGTCTCGATCCCGAGCGCGGAGGCGTCCCGGGTGCTCCGGATGTGTACCGGTCGCCCCTCGAAGTAGATCTGACCATGGTCCGGCTGGTGCACGCCGGCGATAGTGCGGGTGAGCACCGACTTCCCGGCCCCGTTGTCCCCGCAGAGGCCGGTCACCTGGCCCGCGGGCAGGTCCAGGTTTACCCCGTAGAGCGCCTGCACCGGTCCGAAGTGCTTGTCGATGCCCCGCAGCTTCAGCAGGGGTTCCACCTCGTCCCCGCCGCGGCTCGCGCCTTTCGGGGCCTCGTTCACCTCAGTCATGTCTGCCTTCCCGCCCCTTCGCCAGTCCGGGGTCAGCACAACACCATCTCATCACGCCGGGGTTGGCGGACCCGCCTGATG
>JBKQQQ010000194.1:0-3100 GCA_052144275.1 Streptosporangiaceae bacterium | reverse complement strand
GGTTTCCTGGCCGGGTTCATCTCCCAGTCCCGGCCTGGTGAGGCCTACATTCACTTTGTCGGCGTGGATCCGGCTGAGCGCGGCGGCGGGCTGGGCCGCCTGCTTTATGAGGCGTTCTTCCGGGCCGCCGAGGCTCGCGGCTGCATCCTGGCCCGCGCGGTCACGTCCCCGGTGAACCGCGGCTCGGTCGCGTTTCACCAGCGGATGGGTTTCCAGCTAGAGCCCGGCGACGCGGAGGTCGACGGCATCCCGGTTTCCTCCGGCTATGACGGCCCGGGCAGCGACCGGGTGCGCTTCCTTCGGATCCTGCGCGGCCCTTGACTTACTGGGTTTGGCCGTGCGCCAGCTGGGGGTGAGCCGGGCCTGGCGCTTTACCGGTTCCTGAAGATTGTGAACAGCACTCGCAGCACGAGGATGGCGGCGACGATGAGCAGGTTGTAGCCGATCACCTGGTAGAGGGTGACGGTGGGGGTGATCTTGGGGCCACCGGGTGCGCCGAGCAGCATTGCGGCGACGATGCCGGATGCTGCGCCGAGGAGCGTCAGGAGGAACTGGTGGGTCAGGCCGGTGACCACCCGGCGGTCGCGTTCGTCGGCGAATAGCCGCACGTTGAGGCTGAGCCTGCCTTGTTCCATCGCGCTGGTGATGCGGTCAAACCGGCGTGGCAGCCGGCGTAGCATCGGAAGCAGCGCGATCAGCTCGTCGGCGGCCGTCTTCTGCACGGCTCTTGGCGACACATGCCCGGCCATGTAGTCGGCTGCGTACTGACGCGCTTCTGCGGCTAGGTCAAACCCGGGCGTCAGCAGGCTGAGTGTGCCTTCCAGGGTGGCGAGGGCGCGGAGGACGGTGGCGATCTCGGGTGGGATTGCCAGCTCAAAGCGGGAAGCCAGGCGGAACAGGTCGGTAAACATCTCAGCAGTCGCCGCAGTGCCGCCAGCGAGGTGGCGCGCCATGAACTGGCCCAGGGCCCGCTCGAGCTGCTGTTCGTCGATGTCGTCGGGGCGGGTGACCAGGTCCAGGAGGGCGTCGCGGAGCGCCGCGGGGTCGCCGCGTCCGAGTGCGAGCAGCAGGTTCTGCAGTGCGGACCGCTGCTGGGCGTCGATGCGGCCGACCGAGCCGAAGTCGAGCAGGGCGAGGCGGCCGTCGGTGAGCAGCAGGACGTTGCCCGGATGCGGGTCGGCGTGGAACACGCCGCCGTCGGTGATCTGGTAGACCATGCTGCGCAGCAGCGCGCGGCTCAGTTCGGCCCGTTCAAGCCCGCGGTCATCGATCAGTTGTCCTGCCGCGCGCAGGCTGACCCCGTCCAGCCATTCGATGACGAGCACGTGCTCGCTGCACAGCTGCTCATGCACGGCTGGAAGCACCACCGGGACGCTCCCGCCGACGGCGCGCTGCTGGCCCGCCCAGGTGGCAGCCACGGCGGCCATGTTGCGTGCCTCCACCCGAAAATCGAGCTCTTCTCGCATAGTGGCGGCGAACCCGCGGGCTACGCCGGCCGCGCCGACCGCACGCGCCCACCGGGCGCGGTCCTCGAGCCTGACCGCCAGGCGCTGCAGAATGTCCAGGTCCTGCTCGACAGTGGCACGGATGCCGGGGCGCTGAACCTTCACCGCCACCTCGGCACCCGAGTGGTCGCCGTAGCGCAGCAAGGCCTTGTGGACCTGGGCGATCGATGCGGCCGCGGCCGGTTCCTGCTGCAGCTCCGCGAAAACCTGCCCCGCCGGCGCCCCGAGTGACTGGGCTATCACCTCCTCTACCTGTTCCCACCGCGCCGGTTCGGCCCGGTCCTGAAGCTGGGCGAGCTCGGAAGTGAACTCCTCCGGGAGCAGATCACGGCGAGTGGACAGCAGCTGGCCGAGCTTGGTGAAGGTAACCCCGCCCTCTTCCAGGGCACGCCGCAGCGACACCGCGAGCGCTGCCCGCCCGCCAGCCGCGTCCGCGGGGCGCAGCCGCCGCCCGCGCAGGTAAGGGCCGAGCCCATGCCGCACCGCGATCCGGCTGATCTGCGAATAGCGTCGTGACCGCGCCAGCGCCTGCCGCGCGCCGCCAATCACCTCCACCGGCCGTGGCCCCGTCCCGCTCGGCACCAGCGCCTCCGCCGCCACAAGGAAGATCATCGCGACGATCAGCGGAACGCCCAGCGCCACGGTGAAGAACGCGGCCGCATGCCCCGGCTGGGCCGCTCGCAGCGACCTGCCGAAAATCAGGGCGGCAGCGAAGCCCAGCAGACCGGCGATCAGCGCCCGCAGCGCTCCCACCGGCAACCCGAGCAGCCGCCGCGATACCCACGCCAGGCCCGCCACCAGCGCCATGCTGGTGGCCAGCACGGCCACCGCAAATACGATCCCGCTCACCGGCGATGATTGCGCAGCCAGCATCGCTTCCTCCCCGGCGGCAGCAGCCGCAATAGATCGAAGCTGCCCCTGCCGCACACCAAGCTATTCCGGTGCGGCGGCGATCAACCTACGCGCCTTATCCGAACACACACCCACAGGCACGAGCTAGCCCTCGGACTCGTCAGATCGGACAAACGCGCACAGGAGCCTGGACCACCCGCCGGGCCCGCCACTCGCCAGGCTTCCCGAGCGGGCCGCTTGAGGCAGGCGTCCGCGACCTGCGTGAATCAGGGCACCGAACGGTGCTCGCAGCACGCCCAGCCTTGACCGAGCCAAGATCATAGTCAAGGCCGTCACCCTCGGCGCGCGGCCTCGCAAAGCGGACAGATGAGCGTGTTTCCGCGGAAGCGGCTTGTGAAATCCTGCACGAGCCGCTTCCGCGGAAACGTCATGGACGCCCGCTCCTGGACGCAGGCTCTTAGCTGGAAGGTTCTGTCCGAGCGCGAGAAGGAGATCGTCATCGGGACCGACGAGAACGCGCCTGCCGGCCTGTGCTTCATGCCCGGTCACCCATCCCAAGACGGTCAAGAACCGCGTGCATCCCGACCTCACCAGCAGCGCCGCGGACCGCGATCAGGAGATCGACCGCCTCCTGGCGCTCGGGGCGCCGGGTCGACATCGGGCAGACCGGCGCTGAGTCCTGGACCGTCCGTGCCGATCCCGAGGGAAACGAGTTCTGCGTCGTGCGCCCGAAGGAAACCCTC
>JBKQQQ010000193.1:0-10602 GCA_052144275.1 Streptosporangiaceae bacterium | reverse complement strand
GCTGATGACGTCGGCGGCGTCGCGACAGCGCGCGATGGCAGCGGGACGCTTGTCGATCATGGCGTTGTAGACGGCGCGCGCCTTGTCGTAGCCGGCGTCCGCCGGCCTGATCAGGTCACCGCGCAGGCCGGCGGCGAGTTGCTCGTACGCCTGGCCGGCGATGCTGGCTGATGTGACAGTCATGTGGGTCCCTCCGAATTGGCGCCCTGACGGTCAGGGCCATCACGAAGCTAGGACCAGCGCCGTTCGCGTAGCGTTCGTGCGTGCGCGCTCGCGTCAGCCGGCCGGGGGAACGCCGGGAGGCAGGGTGCGAACGCCACGCCTGCTGAGGTCATGCTCGCAGCGCCGGAGCAGGCCGACGCTGCCGTGAGCGGACGCCATCTCCGCTGCGGAGCACAGGCGCAAGATGGCCGCCGTCTCCTCCTCGTCGTGGGCCGCGCGCAGCCGCATCACCTCGGGCAGCCACCACAGATCGTCCCGTTCCCGCCCGGCGACGAGGGCGGCGTCCAGGGCCGCCCGGGCGGCGTCCAGCCGGTTGTTCCGCGCCAGCAGGTCGGCGAGCAGCGACAGCCAGTACGGCCGGCGGGCGAATGAGCCTGCTGTCTTGAGGTTGCCGATGCCTCGCCGGGCCAGGTCGATGCCCGACTCGTCCGGGCGGGACCAGCCGTCCAGGATCAGCCCCCACTCGCGGTAGTAAGCAAAGCCATACCGGCCGCACAGCTCGCGCAACTCGCCGGCCACGTCCCTCAGCTCGGACATATCGTGGCGCATCTGATGGGTGATAGAGCCGTAGGCGAGGGCCACAGCCAGGCAGTACGGGTGGTCGATCGCCCTGGCTAGCTTGATGGCCTCGTGACAGGCGGACAGGGCCTCGGCGTCGTGGCCGAGCAGCCAGTGGGCGTGTGCCGCCCAAGCGGTGCCTTGCACGTCGGCCCTGGTGCCGACGCTCAGCCAGACGGCACCGCTCGCCAGCTTGGCGGCGAGCTCGAGGTGGCGCAAACCCTCAGCAGGCATCCCCAGGCTGACGGCCGACCCGCCGACAGCGAAATGAGCCGGGCCACTCAGCTCGGAGCCGGGGTCGACGAGCGTCAGCGCACGGGTGGCCGTCTGGTAGCCATCAGCGGTTCGCCCTTGAACAAATTCTGTCGCCCAGAGCGCGACCAGGCCGTTGAGCATGGAGTCTCTGCGGCCAAGTGATTCCGCGAGGTCGATCGACCGTTCGAGGGTCCGCTGCAGCTCCGGTGACGAATAGCCGTACCGGGCGTTGAGCGGTGCTGCCATGGCTTCCAGGACTTCGAGTTCCTGCCTGTCCCTGTCTTTTCCCTCCGGCAGGCTGCGCACGATCGACAATGCCTCCCGGTGCAGCCGGATCGCCTCGGCATGGGCGAACATGCCTGCTGCTACGTCGGCGGCGCGCCGGTAGTAGGCCACGGCCCGCCCCGGCCGCCCGCCGCGGGCATACTGCTCCGCCAGCTGAGCAGAGACCGTGTCCGTGTCGTCAGCGTGCAGCAGCTCGAGTGCCTGCGCCACGCGCCGGTGCATGAGCCAGCGCTTCGGCGGGCTCACTTGCGCGTATGCCGTATCGCGGAGCAGATCGTGGGAGAAGTCGTAGCCGTCACGGAACTCGCGCATGATCCGGCGGCGCCACAGCTCGTCGACTGCCGCCACCACGATGCCGGCGTCGAGGTCACTCGCCTCAGTGAGCAGGTCAAGAGTGAAGTTCGTCCCCACCGCCGCGGCCAGGCCGGCCACCTCGCGGGCGGCCGCGCTCGCCTGCTCGAGACGATTGCGCAGCACTGCCGGGAGATCGCCGGTCGGCCGTGCAGTGCCGCCTGGATCGGCACTGCCGCGTACCGCCTCGATGACGTACAACGGGAAGCCTCCCGTCGTCGCCTGGAGCAGGTTCACGTCGTCCGCAAGCAGCGGCCGTCCGGAGATCGCCTCGGCGAGCCGTGCCGTGTCGGCGGCGTCCAGCGGGCTCACGGAAAGCTCCGTCATGAGTCCGGTGGCCCGCATGCGGACCGTCCAGTCAGCGAGTTCGGGATCTTCGCCGAGGGTGTCGTTCCGCAGTGTCCCGGCCACCAGGACCGGGGTGTCGGAGGCGAGGCCGAGGAAGAAGGTGAGGAAGGCCAGCGTCTCCTGATCGCACCATTGCATGTTGTCCAGGACGAGCAGCACTGGCCGTCCGACGGCCATCAGTGCCCGCGCGAGGCCCTCGAAGAACCGGTGGCGCTGCCAGGCATCCGCCATTGACCTCGAGGCTGCTGAGCGTTCCCCGCGCTCCCCGGCCGGCACCAGCCTGCGGACTTCGGTGCGCCAGGGCGGATCGAGCGCCGCCGCGGCTGCCTGAACTGCCGGGTTCCGCAGCCAGTCCGCCACGGGCGCCAGGGCCAGGCGCCCCAGCATGCCGAAGCACTGGCTGCTGGCCACCACCGCGCCCTGCAGCCGTGCCATCTCGGCGATCTCGGCCACTAGCCGTGTCTTACCGACGCCAGCGCCGCCGCCGACCAGCGCCAGGCCGGGACGGCCTGCCGCGGCGGCCCGCCACAGGTCTTGAAGCAGGCCAAGTTCTCGGTGCCGGCCAACGAGCTGGGCAGTGGCGACCCCGTGGCGGGGAGCATCAGGCTTGAGACCCGGCGGGCATGCCCCTGCCGGGTCTCTGTCGGCCATCAAGCGCTGGAAGGCCCGCTGCGTGGCCGGGTCCGGGCTGACTGCCAGATCACGTTCAAGCACCGAAGCGCAGTGGTGGTAGGTGCTGACGGCACCGGCTCGATCGCCCAGGTCGGCCTGCAGCAGCATCAACGTGCGATAACCGGATTCCTCCAGCGGCCGCAGCTGGATCCGGCGGCGGACGGCGTCCACCGCTCCAGCCAGGTCACCCGTACGCGCCCGCGCCGTGCAGAGCAGATCACACAAGTCCGCGTACTGGAGGTCGAGCTCTGACCTGACCTCGAGCAGCCAGTCGTCATAGAGGCCGGGCAGCAGATCACCCTTGTACACCACGACCGCCGCGGCCGCGTGGACCCGGACTCCCGCGTCATCATCGGCCGCGGCCGCCGCCAGGGCAGCCTTGCGCTCCGCTTCGAAGATGCCCAGATCGACGCGGCAGGTGCCGCAGTCGCGCCAGCACAGATCCCGGGGCGTCACGACGAGCGAGCGGTCGTCTCCCAGCACCTGGCGCAGGTGATGCAGTTCCCGGCGCAGATTGGTCAGCGCCTGCGCATCCGTCGAGTCCGGCCAGAACATCCCGGCAATGCGCTGCCGGGGCTGGGGCACGCCGACATGAGCCACCAGGAAGGCGACGAGGGCCACCGCACGCGATGAATGCGCTCGAACGCCAGCCCCGTCGTCGGTGATTGCCTGCTCACCCAGGAGCGTTACCTGCAGCATTCCGACGCGGCCCCCTGAAACTACTAGTGGATCAAGCCGCCGTCTCATCAGATAGTAAGACCCCTCAGGCCGTCGGCATAGGCGTGCCTGTATCAGGCGGCCGACCGGACCCTCTGAACCGGACCCGTAACCGGCAACTAGTCTAGTGTCAGATACTCGACAAGTAGAGTATTTTTCTCCTAGGCTGGCAGCATGGCGGTCACGGAACCACAGGCGGTGATGCCGCAGATCCACCAGCTGACGCACTGGGCGGGGGACCACGCCAGGATCAAGCAGGCCCGGGCGCAGTACCGCAAGTTCGTCTACCTCTCCGACGTCGTCGAGTTGCGCGGCACGGTGACCGCGACCCGGGTCGACGACGACGGCGATCACGTCGCCGACATCAGGACCGAGGCCGTCAACCAGCGCGACGAGGTCGTCATGCCCGGCCACGCCGTGATCGCGCTGCCCAGCCGCGACGCCGGCGCCTCCCCGGCCGCACGCAAGGCCAGGACGCCATGACGACGCCGACCCTGGAGGAGTTCCTCGGGCAGGCCGATACCTGGCTGGCCGAGCGCTACCCCCGGGCGGCCCGAGACCGCCGGTTCGTCTGGGGCGAAGGCGACGACGAAGTACGCGTCTTCCAGGAACCGGACCCTGAGCAGGAGGCCGACGCCCTGCCCGCGATCCGCCGGTGGCGGCAGGAGCTGTGGGATCACGGCTACGGCTGGATATCCGGCCCGCCGGAGTTCGGCGGCGCCGGCCTGCCCGTGTCCTACGCGCGCGCCTTCGAGCGGCTGACCCGGCAGTACCGGGTGCCGGGCGACGCGGCGCTGACCGTCAGCCTCGGCATGGTCGCGCCCACCATCGGCCGGCACGGCACCGAGCAGCAGAAAAAGCACTGGCTGCCGCTGCTTTTCAGCGGGCAGCAGATCGCCTGCCAGCTGTTCAGCGAGCCAGGGGCGGGCTCGGACCTGGCTGCGGTCCGGACCCAGGCCGTGCGCCATGGCGAGGGCTGGCGGGTCAGCGGGCAGAAGGTCTGGACCTCGGGAGCGCACCTGGCCGACGTCGGCGAGATTATCTGCCGGACGGCCAGCGAGCCGCGCCATCGCAACCTGACCGCCTTCCTGATCGACATGCGCGCACCCGGCGTGACCGTGCGCCCGCTGCGGCAGATGACCGGCGGCGCGAGTTTCAACGAGGTCTTCCTGGACGACGTGGCGGTCTCCGACGACCGCCGCCTGGATGAGGCGGGCAATGGCTGGAAGGTCGCGCTCACCACGCTCAGCCACGAGCGCAACGCGATGGGCCACTCCGCTTTCGGCGGCGCGGGCATCCTGTCGACCGAACGGCTCATCGGCCTGGTCCATGCCGCGGGCAAACAGGCCGACCCCGTCATCAGGCAGGAGTTCGGCGAGCTGCTGTCCCACCTGCGCACCGCCCGGTACACCCAGCAGGTGATGGCCGCGCAAGCCAGGGCGGGCGAGCCGCCGGGCCCCGAGATTGCCCTGAATAAGCTGGCTTTGTCCGCTAACATGAAGCGGCTGGCAGAGTTCGTTGCCGCTGTTCTCGGGCCAGCCCTGGTCGCCGACACCGGTGCCTGGGGAACCTACGCATGGACCTCGGTGGTGCTCGGTGCGCCGGGGTACCGGCTGGGCGGCGGAACCGACGAGGTCCTGAAGAACGCCATCGCGCAGCGGGTCCTCGGGCTCCCACGCCCTGCGTGAGGAGCTGATCATGGCCGAAAGCGACATCCTGGCTCTCAGCGAAGACCAGCACGCCCTGCAGGACACGCTACGCAGCTTCCTGACCGCCCAGCTCCCGTCCGCGGCGCTGCGCGCCGCGCTGGAGACCGGGGCCGGGTACAGCCCGGAGCTGCACGCCCGCCTGGCGGGCGAGCTCGGGCTGACCGGGCTGACGATCCCGGAGGAGTTCGGCGGCCTCGGCATGTCCCAGGCCGAGGCGAGCGTGGTACACACCGAGCTCGGCCGCGCCCTGTATCCGGGGCCGTTCCTGGCCAGCAGCCTGGCCGCCGACGTGCTCCTGGCCGGCGACCGCACGGCCCAGGAGCACTGGCTGCCGCTGCTGGCCGACGGCTCGGTGACCGGAACCCTCGCCGCCGCCGATGAGGCCGGCCACTGGTCGCCGGGACCGGACAGTGTCCGCGCCGAGCGGGCCCCAGGCGGCTGGCGGCTCTACGGCCACCGGTGGTACGTCATCGCCGCCCACGCGGCCGACATCGTCGTGGTCCCGGCCATGATCGGGTCCAGTCTGGCGATGTTCCTTGTGGAGTCGAGATCCCTGGGGTACACCGCCTCCGGGCAGCTGGGCCTGGATCTGACCCGGCGGGTCTGCGTCACCGCCTTCGACGAGGCCCCGGCCGTGCTGATCGGCCAGGGTGAGGACGCGGCGGCCGCCCTGGACCGGGCCGAGCGCGACTTCCTTCTCGCGACCGCCGCCGAAGCCGCCGGCGGCATCGGCTGGTGCCTCGACGCGACCATCGCGTACGCCAAGGACCGCGTGCAGTTCGGCGAGCCGATCGGTTCCTTCCAGGCGGTCGCGCACGCCTGCGTGGACATGCTCGCGGAGTTCCAGGCCGTCTCGGCGGCCGCCAGGTACGCCGCGATCGCGGCCGCGGACGGTTCGGCCGAGGCCCCGATGGCGACTCATGTCGCCGCCCTGCGGGCCGGCGAGGCTTATCGTGCCGTGACCGAATCCGCCATCCACGTGTTCGGCGGGGTCGGGTTCACCTGGGAACACGACGCGCACCTGTACTACCGCCGCGCGTGGTCGGCCGAGCGCCTGGCCGGCGGCCCGCAGGCGCACCGCGCGGCCATCTCCGATCTGGCGGGCCTGTAGCAACTACGATCCGCCGGTCCCACCTGTCGACAGCACGGACGGGGGGCGGAACGCGGCGAAGGGATTGGTGACGACCAGGGTTCGGGCGGCGAACCGATGAAGTGTAGCCGGCCTGCCGCCCTGGGAAGTCGGTCGGACGGCAGTAGGAGTGGCCTCGATAACGCCGCGGCGGGTCAGGACCCGCTGCAGGTTGGTCGCCGAGACCGGATGGCCGACCGAGGCCGCGTAGATGTCCCGTAGCTGCGCGACCGTAAAGGTTTCTGGGGCCAGGGCGAAGCCGATGTTGGTGTAGGACAGCTTGGCCCGTAGCCGGTCCCGCCCCGATTCGGCGATCGACCCGTGGTCGAACGCGGTCGGCGGAAGGTCCTGGACCGCGTGCCATGCGGTGTCCGAGGGAATGCGCGGTTCGACGTCGGCGGATATCAGGGCCAGGTAGGCCGTGGCCAGAACACGGCCCCTGGGATCCCGCCCCGGATCGCTGCGGGTCTCCAGTTGCTCCATATGCGCGATGTCGGTGAGGGCAACCTTGGCGGCCAGATGCCTTCCCATGGACGTCCCGAGGCGCTCATCCGCCCCCAACGGGCCGCCGGGCAGGGCCCACAGCCCCTCGAATGGCGGCGCGCCCCGTTGCCAGAGCAGGACGTGCAAGCTGTTGCGGCGGACCTGAAGGACCACGGCCAGCGCCTCGTGAGAAAACCGTTCGCCCGGCCCGGACGGCCCGGCCGTCTCGTCCCGCCCCTCAGGTTCGTAAGCCTCCGGCTCATCTTCTGACACATACGCATGGTACTGATCTACCCGGTTTTAGACTATGAGGCAAAAAGTTGTTTTACACTCAGAGTCTAAAACTTCGGCGAGAGATAGGGGCGGATCGTGACCAGTACTGAGGCAGCCCCACAGCAGGCTGGCGGAGAGCAGGCCGGCGCAGACTGGGCGGCGGAGGTCCGGCGGCTGGCGGCCCAGCGCGACGCCGTGATCCTGGCACACAACTACCAGGCCCCCGAGATCCAGGACGTCGCCGACCACGTCGGCGACTCGCTGGCGCTGTCCCGCCTGGCGGCGCTGAGCACCGCGAGCGTCATCGTGTTCGCCGGCGTCTACTTCATGGCCGAAACCGCTAAGATCCTCGCCCCGGACCGGACGGTGCTGATCCCGGAACCCCAGGCAGGCTGCTCGCTCGCCGACACCATCACCGCGCAGCAGGTGAGGGAGTGGAAAGCCGAGCACCCCGGAGCCGCGGTCGTCGCCTACGTGAACACCAGCGCCGAGGTCAAAGCCGAATCCGACCTGTGCTGCACCTCGGCCAACGCGGCGCAAGTAGTGGCGTCCATCCCGGCGCACCAGGAGGTCCTGTTCCTGCCCGACCAGTTCCTCGGCGCCTATGTACGGCGCGCCACCGGCCGCGCCAACATGCATATCTGGCTCGGCGAGTGCCACGTGCACGCCGGGATCAGCCCGGCCGAGCTGCGCCGCAAGGCCAGCGCCGAACCCGCGGCCGAGCTGTTCATCCATCCCGAGTGCGGGTGCTCCACCGCCGCGCTCTGGCAGGCGGGGGAGGGCGACCTGCCACCCGGCCGCACCCGGGTGCTTTCCACCGGGGGCATGCTCGACGCCGCTCGCACGACCACGGCGACCGCCGTGCTCGTGGCCACCGAGACCGGCATGCTGCACCAGTTGCGCCGGGCCAATCCCGCCGTGCGCTGGGAGCCGGTCAACCCCGACGCCGTGTGCCGGTACATGAAGATGACCACCCCGGCCGCGCTGCTGCGCTGCCTGCGCGAGGGCGTAACGGAAGTGACCGTCGCTCCCGACGTGGCCAGCCGCGCCCGGCGGGCTGTGCAGGCCATGGTGCACCAGTGAGCGCGCCGGAGCTCCGCCACCTGCCCTGGTCGCAGACGCACTGGGAACGCGAAGCCGACGTCGTGGTGGTGGGATCAGGGGCAGCGGGCATGACCGCGGCCCTGACCGCTGCCCGGCATGGCCGGGACGTGCTGCTGCTCACCAAGGAGGAGGACATCGGCGGGGGCGCGACGCCTTTCGCCCAGGGCGGGCTGGCCGCCGCGATCGGCCCCGGCGACGACCCGGGCCTGCACGAGCGGGACACGATCGAGGCGGGCGCCGGCCTCTGCGATCCGGCCGCCGTGGCGGCGCTGGCATCGCAGGCCCCCAGCGAAATCGCTCGCCTGGCCGGGCGTGGTGCACGGCTGGAGCAAACGGCGCTCCACCTGGAAGCCGGGCACAGCCGCAAGCGGATCGTGAACGCCGGGGGCGACGCGATCGGCGCCGAGGTTAACCGGGCACTCCGGGCTGCCATGGGGGCCAGCCCGGTCCGGATCCTCGCCCGCTGCGTCGTCCTGGACGCCCTGATCGACGATGAGGGCGCGGTGGGCGGGGTGCTGGCGGGGATCCCCGGCGACGACGGGGCGCTGCGGGTGGGCACGGTGACGGCACGCGCGGTCATTCTGGCCACCGGCGGCTTCGGCCAGGCCTACGCGACGACCACCAATCCGGCTGGGCTGACCGGCGACGGCCTGGCGCTGGCCGCCCGCGCCGGAGCGGAGCTGCGAGATCTGGAATTCGTGCAGTTCCACCCGACGGTGCTGTGGCAGGAATCGGCCCGGGGGCAGTGCCCGCTCATCACCGAGGCGTTGCGCGGGGCCGGGGCCGTGCTGGTGGACGTGGCGGGCCGGCGCGTTATGGCCGGGCGACATCCGCTCGGCGACCTAGCCCCGAGGGACGTCGTGTCGTCGGCCATGCAGCAGCGGATGGGATGCGGGGACGGGCCAGGTGATCATCTCTGGCTGGACGCCACAGCGCTGGGCCGCGCCGTGCTGGAGCGAGACTTCCCCACGGTGGTGGCCCTGTGCCGGGCGCGGGGGATTGACCCGGTTACCGAGCCGATCCCGGTCGCGCCCGGCGCGCACTACGCCTGCGGCGGCATCCGGGCCGGCATGGACGGGCGGACCTCGGTCGTCGGGCTCTACGCCGTCGGGGAAGCCGCATCGACCGGCGTGCACGGAGCTAACCGCCTCGCGTCCAATTCCCTGACCGAGGCCCTGATCACCGGACGCCGCGCCGGGGAACTGCTCGGGCAGGACTTGCCTGACCCGTCAGCCAGCCTGCGGCTGCCTCCCGCTGGCCCGGGAGTGAATCCCGCGGTCCGGCCGGCCCTGGCCGCGGCCATGTCACGGGACGCGGGGGTCCTGCGCGACCACGAAGATATGGAACGCCTCCAGCAGACGCTGGGGCAGGCCCCGGCCGCGGCTACCGGGTCCGCCAGCAGGAGCCTAGACCTGGCCACCGTCGAGGCGACCAGCCTGCACGCGGTCTCGGTCCTGGTCGCCGTGGCCGCCCTGGCCCGCGCGGAGAGCCGCGGCTGCCACCGGTGGCGGGACGCACCGCCTGATGTCTCGGCCGCGCGGGCCCGCCATACCGTGGTGCGCGTGGAGGCGGGCCAGCCGCGGGCCGCCTGGTCAGCCGCGGGGGTCAGAACTTGACACTGCACGCGACGATCTCGGCACGACTGCTCGCCGCCGGTCTGGATCCCGAAGACACCGAGCGGGTGGTCCGCGCGGCCCTCGACGAGGACCTGCGCTACGGGCCCGACGTGACGTCGGCCGCGACCGCCGCAGCGGACGCGCAGGCCGTGGCGGGTGTGGTGGCCCGAGAGTCGGGCGTCCTGGCCGGCCTCCCCG
This sequence comes from Streptosporangiaceae bacterium, assembly GCA_052144275.1. Lineage (GTDB taxonomy): Bacteria > Actinomycetota > Actinomycetes > Streptosporangiales > Streptosporangiaceae > Palsa-504. The sequence goes on along the minus strand of JBKQQQ010000193.1, from coordinate 682 downwards.
TCGGCCTCGCCGTCCTTGATGCCGTCGGGATCGCGCCAACTGCGGTTCTGGGGTCTTCGGGGGTTCCTGGGACCGAGCCGCTGCGCGCGGACGGTGACCGGATCGCAGGGGGCACCGAAGTGCTGCGAATCCGCGCCCCGCTGAGAGAACTACTCGGCGCCGAACGAACCCTGCTCAACTTCCTCACCCACCTGTCGGGAATCGCCACCGCGACCAGGGCCTGGGCTGACGCCTTGTCCGGCACCGGATGTGCCGTGCGTGACACCCGCAAGACCACCCCCGGCCTGCGCCAGCTCGAGAAATACGCCGTGCGGTGCGGCGGCGGCGTGAACCACCGGATGGGACTCGGCGACGCCGCGCTCATAAAGGACAACCACGTGGCTGCGGCGGGCGGGATCGCGGCGGCGATCGCCGCCGTACGCGCGGCCGCACCCGGGCTGCCGCTCGAGGTGGAGTGCGACACCCTGGCCCAGGTTCGTGAGGCGCTGGACGCCGGCGCCAGGCTCATCCTGCTCGACAACATGGACCTGGCCGATCTCCGCTCAGCCGCGGCCATGGCACGCCGTTATCCCCAGGCCCGGCTGGAAGCCAGCGGAGGGCTGCGGCTTGAGGCGGCCAGAGCCGTGGCGCAGACGGGCGTCGATTTCGTCGCCGTCGGCGCTCTCACCCATTCAAGTCCCGC
>JBKQQQ010000192.1:0-3272 GCA_052144275.1 Streptosporangiaceae bacterium | reverse complement strand
CCGCCTGGCCGGTCGCGAGCAGGGCATCACCGAGGCCGTTGAGCGCCTCGGCCTCACCTGCCCGCTCGCCGATCTCGCGGAACAGGGTCAGCGCCTGCTCGTGGTAGCGGCCGGCCTCGTGATAATGGCCCTGCCGGCAGGCCACCGAACCGAGGTCGGTCAGTGTCGTGGCCTCGCCGGTCCGGTAGCCGGTCTCGCGGAACAGCGACAGGGCCTGCCTCAGGCAGTACGTGGCCTGCGGGTAGCGTCCCAGCCGCCCGTCGACCATGCCGAGGTTGCCCAGGGCGTGGGCTTCGTTGGAGCGGTCACCCGCGGCACGGAACAGGACCATGGCCCGCCGGAAATGGCCTGACGCCTGGGGGTAGCGGCCCTGCCGCCACTCGACCAGGCCGATGCCGTTCAGCGCATGGGCCTCACCGAGCCGGTCACCGATCTCGCGGAACAAGGCCAGGGCTTGCCGTCCCTGGTCGGCGGCCTGCCGGTAACGGCCTTGCCTGCAGTCGGCCGAGGCGAGGTTGGTCAGCACGAGCCCTTCGCCCAGCCGCTCGCCGGTCTCGCGGAACACCGCCAGGGCCTGCGTCAGGTATCCGGTGGCCTGCGGGTACCGGCCCAGCCGGTAGCCGGCGATGCCGAGGTAGTTCAGCGCGTAAGCCTCGGCGGCTCGGTCGCCGGCCTGGCGGGCGGCGTGGCGGGCGTGGGTGTGGATCGTGACGGCGTCGGTGTAATGGCCGGTCCCGAGGTAGCGCCACAGGATGGCTGACAGCCGGGTCGTATGGCCAGGCCAGCCATGGGTCGCGGTGTACTCGGCCGCTCTGACCAGGACGGCACGTTCGGCATCCAGCCAGGCGCGGGCGGCGGCCGGGTCGGCCACCGGCGGGAGTGGTGTCGCGGGCGGGGGGATGCGAGGCCGGCAGTCCCGTTCCGCGGGGACCACGGTGTCCATCGCCGCGGCCGCGGCGGCCAGGTAGTAGTCGAACAGGCGGGTCAGCGCGGCCTCGGGCCCCGGGCCGGCCAGCTGTCTGGCGTAGGCGCGGAGCAGGTCATGCATGCCGAAGCGGCCGGGTCCGGCTGGCTGGACGAGGTGGCCGCGAGCGAGCAGGCGGAGAAGGCCTTCGGCCTTGTCCGCGGTACTGCCCGTCAGCGCGGCCGCGGCGAGCGCGTCCAGGTCGGGGCCTGGATGCAGGCCGATCAGCCGGAACGCCCGCGCGGCAGCCGCGGGCAGGTGCCGGTACGACCAGGAGAACACGGTACGCACCGCGGTGCGGAGATCGCCGTCGGCTTCGAGCAGGTCAAGCCGCCGTTCCTCGTCGGCCAGCTCGCTGACCAGCTCGCCCAGACTCAGGGCCGGGCGGGCGGCGGCGAGTTCGGCGGCCACCCGCAGGGCGAGCGGCAGCCGCGCACACTGTTCCGCCAGCATGGCTGCTGCCGCGGGAGCCGCGTCCACCCGCGCGCCGACCAGCTCCCGCAGCAGCGTCACGGCGTCGTCCGCGGGCAGCAGGTCCAGGTCCAGCCGCCGGGCCAGCAGCCCGGTGAGGGAGTCGCGGCTGGTCACCACCACCACGCAGGACGGCGTGCCCGGCAGCAGCGCGCGGACCTGCTCGACGGTGGCGGCGTTATCGAGCACTATCAGCATCCGCCGTCCGGCCAGCACGCCGCGGTAACAGGCGGCGCGCTCGTCAACGCCTGCCGGGATATCCGCCTCGGCCATGCCGAGCGACCGCAGGAACCTGGCCAGTGCGTCAGCCGCGGTCACCGGCTCGCCGGGGTCATACCCCCGCAGGTTGACGTAGAGCTGCCCGCCAGGGAACGCGTCCCGGACCCGGTGCCCCCAGTGCACCGCCAGCGCGGTCTTGCCGACTCCGGCGCTTCCGGCCACGGCGGATATCACCACTGCGGCCGGGCCCGCGCTGACCAGGGCCTCCCGGCCTCGTTCACCGTCGGCGGCCAGCAGCCGGTCGAGCTCGGCCAGTTCCGCTGCCCGGCCGATGAACGTGGTCACGTCCCCGGGCAGCTCCCGCGGAACCTGCGCGGGCGGGCGAGGAGGGGCGGCCCCGGGCCCGGCCAGGCCGCTGCGCTCGGGCGGCGGGTCCAGGGCAGGGTCGGTGGCGAGCACCTGCTGGTGCAGTCGCCGTAGCTCCGGGCTTGGGCCGATGCCGAGTTGCCCGGCCAGCACGCCGCGGGTGTCCGCGAACGCGGCCAGCGCGTCGGCGGGCCGGCCGCATCGGTACAGCGCCAGCATCATCTGGGCCCGGAACCGCTCTCGCAGCGGATGCTCGCGGACCAGCGCGGCCAGCTCGGCCAGTGCCTGATGGTGGCCGCCCAGCGCGAGCAGGACGTCGATGCGTTCCTCGGTCGCGGTCTGCCGCAGCTCGTCCAGCCGGGCCCGCTCGATGTCGGCCCACGGGCCGGCGATCCCGGCCAGCGAGGCACCCTGCCATAGTCCCAGAGCCGCCTCCAGCGCCCGGGCGGCGGCGGCCAGCTCTCGAGCCGCCGTTAGCCGGCGAGCGTCCTTCAGGTGGTGATCCAGTACTTCCGTGTCCCGCTTGCCTGGTTCAAGCCGCAGCAGATACCCGGCCCCGCTGGCCGGCAGGACCTGACCGGGCGCCCGGCGAGTGCGCTGCGGTTCCAGCGCGCGACGCAATCCGGACACGTAGACCTGCACGCTGTTCACCGCGCTGGCCGGCGGATCACCGTCCCATATCCCCTCGATGAGCTCATGCCGGGGTACGGTCCGGTGAGCGTGCATCGCCAGCATCCCGAACACTGCCCGCCGCCGCGGCCCGCCAAGCTCGAGTTCCTCATCGCCCCGCCAGGCCCGCACCGGGCCGAGGAGCTGAACCCGCAGTGCCACCGCATCCCGGTCGCTCACCCCATCGCCCCCAGGCCAGGTCGCCGCGCCCGCCGAGCGGACGCGTATGACCTAGGACACGAACGTCGCCGGATACCGGTTCACAGCCGCCTCTAGAACGAGGGCACCGGGCCTACCGGGCCTGTTATCGGCAGCACCACCAGGCACGGGACGTGTACCGGGTGGGCCGGGTCGAGCGCGTTCAGCACGTCGGCCAGCGCGACCGGATCCGCCGCTATCTCCAGGTGGTCGCTCAGGTCGAGCGGGCACTGGTTCTGCAGCGTGATGTTGGTGACGCCGGGGCCGGACAGGAAGGCCGAGGTATACGGGGTGACGACCTCGTCGTCCCTGGACTCGATGACCGTGTAGGTCACCCCGGGGACGGTGTCGCCGCCCGCGTTCAGGCTGGTCAGGAACGGCGAGC
>JBKQQQ010000191.1:0-4740 GCA_052144275.1 Streptosporangiaceae bacterium | reverse complement strand
GCCCTTGTCGTCGGAGGCGCCGCGGCCCAGCAGCAGGCCGTCGCGCTCGGCGGGCTCGAACGGCGGGCTGTGCCACTCCTCAAGCGGCTCGACCGGCTGGACGTCGTGGTGGCCGTAGACCAGGACGCTGGGGGCAGCCGGGTCCGCGGCCGGCCATTCGGCGAAGACCGCGGGCAGCCCGCCGGACGGGGTCTCCCAGACCTCGGCGACCGGGAACCCGACGCCGCGGAGATGAGCCGCCAGCCATTCGGCGCTGCGGCGCACGTCGCCGTGCCGGTCCGGGTCGGCGGAGATCGAGGGTATGGCCAGCCACTGCTTCAGGTCGTCGATGAACTCGCGCGCGTTCGACTCACCATAGCCTCGGACATCCATGCTTAGACCGTATCCAAGGGAGGTCTGGGGGGATGGGTCCCCCCAGGAGCGGGGGGGTCACCGGGAGGGTCGTCCCCCCGGGGGAAAAACTGATCGCCATGGCCCAGGAGTCCCGCCGCCGGGATTGACACGTACCGGCCGGGGCGCGCAGTCACCGAACCCGCCACGACGGGCTGCTCGCCCGCATCGGTAAGCGCCTCGATCGCGGCCGGCGCCTCGGACGGGGAGACGACCACGCAGAAGCCGGTGCCCATGTTGAAGGTGGCGTACATCGTCTCCGGCGGCACCCGCCCGGCCTCGGCGATCAGCGCGAACACCGGCGGCGCGGGCGGCAGCGCGTTGAGCTCGTACGACACGTCCGCGGCCAGCCGCGCCAGGTTGAGCAGGCCGCCGCCGGAAATGTGCACCAGGCCCCGGGGAGTGACGCCCGCCGCCCACAACGCCTCCGCGGCCCGCACGTAGACCCGGGTGGGCGCCAGCAGGGCGTCGTCGAGGCGCTGGCCGGTGCCGGGCACCTCACTGTCCAGGCTCAGCCGGCCCATCTCGAACAGCGCCCGGCGGGCCAGCGAGTACCCGTTGCTGTGCAGGCCCGAGCTGGGCAGGGCCAGGATGACGTCGCCCGCGCTGACCCGCGACCCGTCCACCGGCTCACGCCCCGGGGGCAGCGCGCCGACCGCGGTGCCGACCAGGTCGAGCATGGGCGGCCCGCCCGCGGCGGGCGCCAGCATCGCGCCGATCTGGGCGATCTCGCCGCCGGGGATGGCGATCCCCGCCTCCTCGGCGCCCAGGTACAGGCCGTGGGCGACCGCGGCCAGCACCTCCTCGTCGATCCGGTCGGTGGCCATGTAGTCGAGCAGCGCGAGCGGCACCGCCCCGGTGCAGATCACGTCGTTGACGTTGTTGGCCACGCAGTCGACCCCGATCGGCTCCCACCGGTTCGCCTCCCGTGCCAGCAGGATCTTGGTGCCGACCCCGTCGGTGGTCAGCGCGAGCGGCGGCCCGGGCGGGATATGCATCATGGTGGCGAAATAACCGCTGGCCAGACCGGTGATGTGAGTGACCAGCGGGGAGCGGACCGCGGTCCGGGCCAGCCAGGGGCGCATCGCCCGGGCGAAGACGTCTTGCTCGCGCTGTTCGTCCACGCCCGCGCTCGCGTAGGGGTCCATGCCGGCCCATAGTACAGAGCCCATGGTAGCGAGCAGGGGAGCCGGGGCACGCAGCACGGGCGTTCGGAATATTTGATCTTTCAAGCATCGTTATGCTGGCACTAAGCTGAGGAGGAAGACATGCCAGCTATCACCGTCGACGACATACTCGTGCTGCCGCGGGTGCCCGAGCCCGGCCTGGCCGAAACCGAGCGGAAGGTCACCTCGGTCACCACCGCGCCGTCCGGCTTTGAGGGCGAGGGGTTCCCGGTCCGGCGCGCCTTCGCCGGGGTGGACCTGGCGCGGCTCGACCCGTTCGTGCACATGGACCAGATGGGCGAGGTCGACTACGCCCCGGGTGAGCCCAAGGGCACCGCGTGGCACCCGCACCGCGGGTTCGAGACCGTCACCTACATCATCGACGGCACGTTCCGGCACCAGGACTCCAACGGCGGCGGCGGCCTGATCACCAACGGCGACACCCAGTGGATGACCGCGGGCGGCGGCATCCTGCACATCGAGGAGCCGCCGGAGGAACTCGTGGTCAGCGGCGGCCTGTTCCACGGCTTCCAGCTGTGGGTGAACCTGCCGGGCCGGCTGAAGATGACGCCGCCGCGCTACCAGGACATCCGGGCCGGGCAGGTCGCCCTGCTCTCCTCGGCGGACGGCGGGGCGCTGCTCCGGGTGATCGCGGGTGAGTTCGACGGCCACCAGGGCCCCGGGATCACGCACACGCCGATCTCGCTCGTGCACGCCACCGTCTCGGCCGGCGCCCAGGTGCGGCTGCCGTGGCGGGCGGACTTCAACTCGCTCGCCTACGTGCTGGCCGGCAGCGGGACCGTTGGGGCGGAACAGCGGCCTGTGCGGATGGGACAGCTGGCCGTGTTCGGGGCCGGTGACGCGATCACCTTCGCGGCAGGCCCCAAGCAGGACATGGACATCCTGCTGCTCGGCGGGCAGCCCATCAGGGAGCCAGTCGCGGCCTACGGCCCGTTCGTCATGAACACCCGCGCCGAACTCGTCCAGGCCTTCGAGGACTACCAGGCCGGGCGCCTGGGCAGCATCCCCGCGGTGCCGACCGACCCGCACCCCGGTCACGATGTTATTTAGAAGGCCTTTGATCCCGAACGAGCGGGTTCTTCAATCCGCATCAGCTTGAGCGCCAGGGCGGGGCAGGCCGCCACCGCCCGGCGCGCCTCGCGGTCCAGGACCGGGGGCACCGGGCGCGGGTCGACGATGGGGTAGCCCCACTCGTCGAGCGAGACGAGCTCGGGCAGCAGTTCGGCGCACACGCCGTGCCCGGTGCAGTTGATCGGGTTCACTCTTAGTGTGTCAGCCATGGTCAGGTCCAGTCGTCTTCGCTGGTCGGCATGCCGTCCGGCAGCGGCAGGAACGGCTTGCGGTTGGTGGCCGAGCACTGGCCCCGCGCGTGCAGGCTGATCTCGGACGAGAACACCGTCAGGGCGCTGCGGACGAACCGCACCGTGCCGTCCGGGTGGTTGCAGGCGCCGCGCCCGGTGACCAGGCCGGCCCAGCGCTCGACGTCCGCGCGGGTCTGCCTGCGATGCCCGGAACCGGCCAGCTCGGCGAGCCCGGCCGCGATGCGCGGCAGCCCGTTCAGGCACGGGCCGCACTGCCCGGCCGACTCCGCGGCCAGGTAGCCGGTCACCCGGGCCGCCTCGGTCAGGCCGCACCGGTCGGCCGGCAGCGCCACCAGCACGCCCGCGCCGGCCGACGCCTCGAACCTTTTCAGCGTGTCGTTGGCCAGGGTGAGGCCGGCCGCCTGCGGCATCGGCAGCCAGGTGCCGTGGTAGCCGCCGACCAGCCAGGCCTGCGTCTCGGCGCCGCTGCTGAGCAGGGTGCGCAGCGGGGCGCCGATCTCCGCCTCGACCACCCGGCACTTGCCATCCGGCCAGTACACGGTGGTGAGCATGCTGCCGGGCTCGGCGTCGGTGCCGGCCGCGCGGAACCAGCGCGGGCCGTACCGCGCGATCAGCGCGAGGTGGGCTAGGGTCTCCACGTTCTGCACCAGGGTCGGCGCGCCGCCCAGGCCGCGCTCGCTCACCCGCGGGGGCTGGAACGTGGGCAGCGCGGGGCCGCCGCCGAGCCGGTTCACCAGCGCCGTTTCCTGGCCGGCCAGGAACCGCGGCGGGGCCTGCGTGATCGTCACGGCGATGCCGTCCAGGCCGCGCGAGGCCCGTTCGGCCAGCGCCCGCAAGATCTCGGGCGTGGGGCCGTAGTGCAGGTACAGGTGGGCCTCGGTGGCGCCGACCGCCTCGGCGGCCAGCTGCAGCCCGTCGAGCACGAGGTTCGGCGCGAGCCGCAGCAGCAGTTCGTCCTTGCGGCTGGCCGGCTCGCTCTCCGAGCCGTTGGCCACGATCACCTTCCGGCCGGCCCGGGACCGGGCCACGACGGCCATCTTCCGGTACACCGGGAAGGCCGCGCCGCCCCGCCCGGTCAGGCCGGAGGCCTCGATGTCACCGAGCAGCGCGCCAGCCCGGCCCCGGTACGGCGTGGCGCCGTACCGGGCGAGGTGGCCGCGCAGGTCTTCCGGTGAGGCCGGCAGCAGGCGGGGCAGCCCGGCAGCCTGCCGGGCTGCCCCGCCTGGTGCCGATTCGTTTACGGTGGTGGTCGTGGTCATCGCGTCACGCTCTCGCGGTTCCGGCGGGCTTGCTTGCTCGCGGTGGCCCTGCTTGTGGTGGCCCTGCTTGTGGTGGCAGTGTGCTGGGCGAAGACCGCGGCAACCCGTCCGGCCCGGGGCACCTGGCGTGCCGCGTGAGCCAGCCGCCAGACTACCGCCGCCGCGACGATCACCGCGCAGCCGATCGCCATATCGAGCATCCAGCCCTGCTGCAGGTCCTTGCTCGAGCCGATGCCGTGCACGAACGCGACCGGCCAGCTGGCGTAGGCGAGCAGGTGGATGGCCCGCCACAGGATGCGGTTCATGCGGCCGCGGAGCAGGCTGGTCAGGATCATCGCGAGCATCATGTCCAGCGAGATCGCGCCCAGGCCCAGCCACAGCCGCTCGTAGCCCGAGGCGAACGGGACAACCGCGGAGAGCAGCGGGATGTGGACGTAGGTGTCGAGCACCGCGGTGAACACGTGCACGGCGATGAACGCCACCGCGACCAGGGAAAGGTTCCTGTGCAGGTCCGTCACCGCGAACCGCGGCAGGCCGGGCAGCCGGCCCTGCCGGTTGACCAGGATGCCGAGCACCAGCACG
>JBKQQQ010000190.1:0-5306 GCA_052144275.1 Streptosporangiaceae bacterium | reverse complement strand
GACTCGTTCATCATCCTGGACGAGGCGCAGAACACCACGGCCGAACAGATGAAGATGTTCCTCACCCGGCTGGGGTTCGGCTCGCAAGTGGTGGTCACCGGCGACGTGACCCAGGTCGACCTGCCGGCTGGCCAGGTCAGCGGGCTGCGCGTGGTGCAGGACATCCTCGACGGCATCGAGGACATCCACTTCGCGAGGCTGACCAGCCATGATGTCGTGAGGCACCGGCTGGTGGGCAAGATCGTCGACGCCTACGAGCGCTACGACGCCCACGAACGTCAGCTCGCCCCGGCCGGGACGCGCAGGCGGAAGGGCAGCTAAAAAGCCGATGAGCATCGATATCGCCAACGAGGCGGGCATCGACGTCGACGAGGTGGGGCTGGCCGCGGTCGCGCGGTTCACGCTGGACCAGATGCAGATCCACCCCCTGGCCGAACTCTCCGTGCTGCTCGTCGACGACCGGACAATGACCGACCTGCACGAGCGGTGGATGGGCGAGCCGGGGCCGACGGACGTGCTTGCCTTCCCCATGGACGAGCTGCGGCCGCCGCACCTAGGCGGCAACCGCGCCGATCCAGACCCGGGCGCCGATCCCGGGCTGCTCGGCGACGTGGTGCTGTGCCCCCAGGTCGCGGCCGAACAGGCGGAGGCGGCCGGCCACTCCACCCAGGACGAACTCGAGCTGCTGTGCGTGCACGGCATCTTGCACCTGCTCGGCTACGACCACGCCGAGCCCGAAGAGCACGCCGCCATGTTCGGCACGCAGGATCAGCTGCTGAAGCTGTGGCGAGATACGAAGGGCCGACCCGGATTATGACCCCTCCAGCGTGGCTGCTGGTCGCCGCGGCCGTGCTCGCCCTCGTGGCTGGCTGGTGCGCGAATGCGGAGGCCGCGCTGGCGCTCGTTTCCGCCACCGGCGTGGCCGAACGGCCCGAGCACCATGGCCGGCTGGGCTCCGTAGCCGCCGACCTGCCCCGCTACCTGAGCGTGCTGCTCCTGCTCCGGGCCATCTGCGAGATCCTGGCCGCGGTGCTGGTCACGGCGGCCTTCGTCCGCTGGCTCGGCGACGACTGGCGCGCGGTACTCGCCGCGCTCGCCGTGGTGATCGGGCTGCGCTACGTGCTAACCGGCGTGCGCCCGCAGACCGGGCGCGTCGGACCACGGACCGAGCGTACCGCCGAGCGCGCGGCCGCGTTCCTGTTCCCGCTGACCCGGGCGCTCGGCCCGCTGCCGAGGATGCTCGTCGCGTGCGGCAACGCCATGCCGCCGACCCGCCGGGTCCGGCCGCTGGTCGACCACGAGGGCCCGGTAGACCGGTCCGAACTACGCGGCCTCGTCGACTACCTCGAGCGCAGGAACGGAATCGAGCCGGGCGAGCGGGACATGGTTCGCTCCGTGTTCGAGCTCGGCGACACCATCGTCAGGGAAGTCATGGTGCCGCGCACCGACATGGTGTTCATCGAGGGCGACCGGACCGTCGAGCAGGCCCTGTCGCTGGCCATGCGCAGCGGCTTCTCCCGGATCCCGGTGGTTGGCGAGAACCAGGACGACGTGGTCGGCATCGCCTACCTGAAGGACATCGTGGCCTGGAGCCACGAGCACCCGGGTGCCGTGGCCACCGAGAAGGTGGCAACGGTGATGCGCTCGGCCAGCTACGTGCCCGACAGCAAGCCGGTGGACGAACTGCTCCGCCAGATGCAGGCGCAGCGTACCCACGTGGCCATCGTGATCGACGAGTACGGCGGGACCGCCGGGCTGGTCACCATCGAGGACATCCTCGAGGAGATCGTCGGCGAGATCACCGACGAGTACGACAACGAGCGGCCGCCGGTCGAGTGGCTCACCGGCCACTCCGCCCGGGTCACCGCCCGGCTGTCGGTGACCGAGCTCGGCGAGCTGTTCGGCGTGAACCTCGACGATCTCGACGTGGAGACGGTGGCCGGGTTGCTCGCCCACGCCCTGGGCCGGGTCCCGATCGCGGGCTCGACCGCGACCGTCCGCGGCCTGACGCTCACCGCGGAGAACCTGGCAGGCCGGCGCAACAAGATTGTCACGGTGCTGGTGGAACGCGCTGAGGACCCGCCGCCGTAAACACAGGGCCGTAAACTCAGCAAGGTGAGCGATGTAACTCCAGGGGCTGAGGACCTGAAGATCATCACCCTGGCCCGGTCCAGCCGGGCGCGGGTGGCGGCGTCCGAGGGCGCGGCGGTCCGCGACGAGACCGGCCGTACCTATACCGCCGCCGCGGTGGCCCTGCCATCGCTGCGGCTGTCCGCGCTTCGCCTGGCGGTGGCCATGGCGGTGTCCAGCGGCGCGCAGAAGCTCGAGGCGGCCGCCCTGGTCAGCGACGCTGACCTGGATCCGGGCGATCTCGCCGTGGTCCGCGACCTCGGCCCCGACGCGACCGTGTTCCACGCTGCCCCCGACGGCACCATCCGCGAGACCCTGACCCCGTAGACCCGCCCGGACCAGGCGCACCCGCCGTACGGACCCGGGCCGCCCAGTACTCTTTCCCGCGACCCCTGCCGCGCCGCGAAATCCCCGGGCACCGTATCTCAGTCTCATTTTTTCTGCCGAACGAGCCGTGGTTCCTGCCCGCGGGACATGCGCGAGAATTGATGGGTGAGCCATCCTCCGTCAGCTGCCGCCTTCCGCTCCGGGTTTGCCTGCCTCGCGGGCCGTCCGAACGTCGGCAAGTCGACGCTTACGAACGCGCTAGTCGGCGCTAAGGTCGCGATCACCAGCGACCGGCCGCAGACCACCAGGCGGGTGATCCGCGGCATCGTGCACCGCCCGGACGCGCAGCTGATCCTGGTGGACACGCCCGGCCTGCACAAGCCGCGGACCCTGCTCGGCGAGCGACTGGATAGCCTGGTCAGGTCCACGCTCGCCGAAGTCGACGTGATCGGGTTCTGCATCCCGGCCACCGATCCAGTCGGCCCGGGTGACCGGTTCTTCGCCCGCGAGCTCGAGAACGTGAAGAAGACCCCCGTCGTAGCGGTCGTGACCAAGTGCGACGAGGCGTCGCCCGAGCAGGTCGCCGAACAGCTGGTGGCGGTGAGCGCCCTGGGCGACTGGGCCGACGTGGTTCCGGTGTCGGCAGTGACCGGGTATCAGCTCGACGTGCTCGCCGACGTGCTGGTCTCGCACCTGCCCGAGGGCGTGGCCCTCTACCCGGACGGCGAGCTGACCGACGAGCCCGAGCAGATCATGGTCGCCGAGCTGATCAGGGAGGCCGCGCTGGACGGGGTCCGGGACGAGCTGCCGCATTCGATCGCGGTGGTGGTCGAGGAGATGGGGCCCCGGCCGGGCCGCGACGACCTCACCGACGTGCACGCCGAGCTTTACGTGGAGCGGCCGAGTCAGAAGGCCATCGTCATCGGGACCGGGGGAGCGCGGCTGAAGGACGTGGGCAGCCGGGCCCGCCGCCAGATCGAGGCGTTCCTCGGCACGAAGGTCTACCTCGACCTGCATGTCAAGATCGCCAAGGACTGGCAGCGCAACCCGAAGCAGCTCCGCCGCCTGGGCTTCTACGACTGAGCCGCTAGGACTGGGCCGCTAGGACTGGGCCGCTAGGACTGAATCCACCGGCAGCTCCCAGGACCGGACGGGCTTGCCGAGCACCCGGTAGCCGAGCGTCTCGTTGATCGCAATCATGTGCTCATTGGTCTCGGCATTCGAAGTGAACAGCTTCCGCACCTGCGGCTCGGCCTGCCGTAGCAGGTCCATCATGGCCAGCTTGAGCAGCAGCCCGAGCCGGTGCCCGCGGTGCGCCCGGACGACCGCGGTCAGGGCCTGGAACCCCCGGTCCGGTTGCTCCGGCCCCACCTCGACCTGGGTAAAACCGCCCAGTTCCCCGGAAGCGTCGTGCCGCGCCGCCACGATGTGCGCCCGCACGCCCTGCAGCCGCATCCGCCGCTCGCTGGCGCGGACCCGTGCCGCATCCCAGACCCAAGGCTGCGTGCTCGGGTCATGAGGCGCGTCGTACATCAGGCCGCTGATCGCCGCGACCTGGTCCACGTATTCGTCGGGCGTCGGCGAGATCCAGGAGATCGTCGAGTAGCCGGCTGCGGCCAGCTGCGCCTCGGCGCGCAGTTCGGCCAGGTGCCCCGCGGCCATCGTGTCCAGGTCGAGCACGCGATGGATTTCCGCCAGCCCTCCGGTCGCGCCGAACGACCGGGCGAATGCCTCACCGCCGGACGCTGCGCAGGCGTACCCGGTCAGCAGGCTCCGGCCGTCCGCGAGCGCCTGCCCAGCGGCGTGCCTCAGCAGGGCCGTGCCGAGCCCGCGCCGCCGCCGGTCCGGACCGACCATGAGATCAAGGACTCCGAGGTGCTTGTTGTCCCGGAACGGCAGCTCGAGCAGGTACCAGCCGGCCACGCCGTCCTCGTCGGCCACCAGCCAGGTTTCCCGCGGGTCACCCACCCAGCCGGTCTGCAGCCACCCTTCGAACACCCGTCGCGGCATCACGGGTATGTCAGGATCGTCCGCCACCCTGGTCGCGTGGAAGATCTCGTAGCAGGCCGCGACCTGCCGTGCATCCCCCTCCGCTGCGAACCGCTCAATGCCCATACCCTCAGCGAACCCCATCCCCCCGCGCCCCCGCCACCCGTTATTCGCCCGCCACCCGTTATCCGCCCGCCACCCGTTATCCGCCCGCCACCCGTTATTCGCCCGCCGCCCTTGCCCCTGCTACCCGCGTTATCCCGCCCGCCCCGCCCATCCTCGGGCTGGCTGACGCCGAACGCTGTGGAGGGGGGCTTCCGATTGGCATGAATGTGACGCTCTACCCCAAAGAGTGGGTAGAGTGCCACATTCATGCGTTTCTGGTCCTGTGAGGTTGCTACCGGACAAACTGCAGGTGAGTGCTAACCAGACCCGTCAACCTCAGCAGCCACCCGGATTACCACGTCGGCCGAGTCCATGTCGACTTCAGCTGGAAAAATGAGGTATCGGATCGGCATCGGCGACGGCGTCGCGGGGGGCGACGGCGACATGATGGATTTACCAGTACTGAAAAAGGCGAGGGTACACGCCTGGGGCGGGGTGCTTGCGAGGAGTGTGCCGACTGGTGGGCAGAAGGGGATCCACGTTGCTGATCATCTTTGGCCTGCGCGTGTTCTACCGGACGATCGCGCAAGGCACCTTCTATTGTCGCCGTTGCGGTGGCGACCGTGGATACCGGCACCGGGCGGGGCGCCGGTGGTTCACGCTGTTCTTTCTCCCGGTCATTCCGCTGAACTCGGTCGGCGAGCACGTCCAGTGCACCACCTGCCGTACCCGTTACGTGACGGACGTGCTGAGCC
>JBKQQQ010000189.1:0-4768 GCA_052144275.1 Streptosporangiaceae bacterium | reverse complement strand
GAGGTCCAGGGCGAGGGCGAGCCGATGGTGCTCATCCCCTACCTGGCGGCCGACCAGGCGTGCTACGCGTTCCAGGTCGCCGAGTACGCCAAGCACTACACCTGCTTCAGCGTGGACCTGCGCGGCGCGGGCCTGTCCGGCAAGCCAGATGGCGTCTACACCACCGAACTGTTCGCTGCTGACATCGCCGCGTTCATGCAGGCGGCCGGCATCGAGCAGGCGCACATCTTCGGGCTTTCCCTCGGCGCGGCCACCGGCATGTGGCTGGCGGCCAGGCACCCGGAGAAGGTCAAGACGCTGTCGCTGCACAGCGGCTGGACCGCGAGCGACCCGTTCCTGCGCACCGTCGTGCAGAGCTGGCAGATCATCGCCCAGGCCCTGGCCAGCGTGCCGGAGATGATCATCCAGGGCATCTTCCCCTGGTGCCTCACCCCCGAGATGTACGCGGCCCGGCCCGAGTACGTCGACTCGCTGGCCGAGTTCGTCCGCAGCCGTCCGATGCCGCCGGTGGACGCCTTCATCCGGCAGTCCGGCGCGGTGCTGGCGCACGACGCGACGGCCGCGCTCGGCTCTATCCAGGCACCGACGTTGATCACGTTCGGGCGGCACGACCTGGTGACCTCCACCCGGTTCGCCGCGCCGCTCAGCGAGGGCATCGCGAACTCCGAGGTCCTGGTGTTCGAGGACTGCTCGCACGCGCCGATCTACGAGAACGTCGAGGGATTCAACACCCAGACGCTGGCCTTCCTGCAGCGACACTCATGATTGTGTGTATCTACCCCCGGATCCCGGAGGGCAGATACACACGATGATTGCTCCGCGGGGTCTCGTTCGCCCCGGAACGGTAGTGGCACGATGGCAGCATGGGAGAAACGAGTCAACACGAGAAGCTGGGACGGCTAGCGGCATCGAACGCGGTCAGCGGCCTCGGCTGGCGTTACGTCCTGGGCGAGTTCCGGACCCAGGTCCTGACCGGGTCGCTCCCGCTGGCGGCCGACGTCGCCGCGCGGGCCGCGGCGGTGGCCGGGGCCCAGGGGCACCTGCGGATGGACGTGCGCGAGGACCGGGTGGTCCTCGCGCTGCAGACCGCGGCCGTGGCCTGGGTGACGCCGCACGACGTGGAGCTGGCGCACCGGATCTCGGCCGTGGCCGGCGAGTTCCGGCTGACCACGCAGGCCGGGGCCGGCGGGCCGGGGCGCTGCGTCCAGGTGGTCGAGATCGGCATCGACGCGATGGACATCGCCGCGATCAGGCCGTTCTGGCAGGCGGTGCTCGGCTACGTAGATGAGCCCGGAGCGTGGAACGGCCTGGTCGACCCGGCCGGCCAGGGGCCGGCCGTCTGGTTCCAGCAGATGGACGCGCCGCGGCCCCAGCGCAACCGCATCCACTTCGACGTCAGCGTGCCGCACGACGAGGCGCACCAGCGCATCGCGGCCACGGTCGCGGCCGGCGGCACGCTCGTCTACGACGCGGAGGCGCCGGCCTTCTGGGTGCTGGCCGACCCCGAGGGCAACGAGGCGTGCGTCACGACCTGGCAGGGCCGGGACGGCTAGGGCCCGCTAGAAATCCTTGCTGATCTCGGACCAGAGGGCGCGGTAGGCGCGGGCGGCGACGCTGCTGGGGGCGAAGGCGGTGACCGGGGCACGCTCCACGGACATGCGCTCGATCAGGGAGAGGGAGGGGATGGGGGTGGCGGCCACCCCGGATCGTTCGGCCGTAAGGTCTCTGACTATCTCCTGGTGCAGCTTCTTGCGCCGGTCCACCATGGAGAAGAACGCGCGTATCTCGGGGCGGCGGCCGTTGAAGCCGGCCACGAACTCGGTGAGCTGGTCCAGCGTGCGCACCGACAGCGTGGTGGGGATCACCGGGACCAGCAGCACGTCGGCGGCGTGCATGACGTTCTCCGAGACCAGCGAGATGCTCGGCGGGCAGTCGAGGAACACGTGGTCGTACTCGGCCGCCAGCGGGCGGAGCAGCTGGGCGAGCTTGCGGGTGGGTTTCCCGTTAGCCCCGCCGAGCAGGAGGTCCATGTTGCGGTAGGTGAAATCGGCCGGGATCAGGTCCAGGTGGTCGAAGTCGGTGCCCTTGATCGCGTCGTCGAGGGCCCTGGTGCCGCGGATGAGCGCCTTGCCGCCGCCCTTGACCCGCGGCTTGATCCGGAACAGGAAGCTGGCCGCGCCCTGCGGGTCCAGGTCCCACAACAGGGTCCGGTAGCCGTCGGCGGCGGACAGGTAGGCCAGGTTGACCGCGGCGGTCGTCTTACCGACGCCGCCCTTGATGTTGTAGGTGGCGAAGATCTTCACGGGCGGCCCTCGAGCAGGACGTCGATGCGCTCCTGGCCCGCCGGGCCGGCGAACCTGGCGAACCGGCGGGCGAAGTCGGCGCGGGCTTCGGCCTGGCTGAGCGTCAGCTTTGCGGCGATTTCACCCATGGCCAGCAGCGTAGCGGCCGGGGCCGCGCGCTCGGCCAGCATCGCGTCAGCCAGCGTGTGAATCTCCTCGCGCTGTACCTGGCTGTCCTGGAAGTCACCGAGGCAATCCTGCAGCGACTTGAGCTCCCCGACCACCTTCCGGTACGCGACCGGGTCGTGCAAGGGGGCGAAGAACTCCAGCAGGTAGCGCAGTTCCTTGGCGCGTTTACGCAGGTCGTGCAGGGATTCGGGGGGCGAGTCCGCGGTGATCGCGGCGCCGTGCGTCGCGATCCGGCGGAACGCGTGCCCGGTCGTGCGCAGCGCCAGCTCGGCCGCGGTGGGCTCCCGGCGGCGCCTTGGCGGGGCGGCGTCGCGGATCTCGAGCAGCGCCTTGCGCCAATCGTCGGTGATGGCGCGGAACCGCGGCCCGCGCAGCGCCGCGGCCAGCCGCCGGAACTCGCGGGCGCGGCGCCTGACCAGGAAGGCGCGGAGCGGCTCGAGATCGGCCGGCGACGCGGCGACCAGCTGCGCGGTCATCGGGCCGAAGCCGAGCAGGTGGACGTCGAGGTCCCTGGTGGGGGTGGTCAGGTCGCCGAGCCACTTGAACTCGGTCTTGTAGTGCTCCGCCAAGTCGGCCGGCAGCACCTCGCCGAGCAGCTTGATCGCCGAACGGGTGCGGCGGACGGCGACGCGCAGGTCGTGCAGGAACTCGGTGTCGATGTCGCGGAGCACGCCGTCGACGTTCTGCTCCAGCGTGTCGAGCAGGCGCAGCAGCAGCCGGGCCACCGCCACGGACGCGGGCATCGACGCGGTGATCTCCGCGTCCACGCCGCTGGTGTAGTCCGCGGGGTGACGGCCGAGCGCGGTCAGCGCCGCGGTGAACACACCCTGGCTGGCGGAGGACACACCGGGCACGCCGGCCAGCAGGGTGGACGCCCGGCGCGCCTGGCCGGGGTAGCCGCGGACGTCGGCGATGGCCAGCCGCAGCGGCAGTTCGGCGGTGGTGCCCGCCGCCGTGGGGCCGACCGCGGTAGGGCTGGCCGCGACCGCGGTCACCGTGATGTGCTCGGCGGCCAGCCGGGCCACGGTCTTGCCGTCGGCGTTGAGCAGCCGCGTCACCCTGACCGTGCTGAACGCCCGGACGATGGGCAGCAGCGCTCTCGGCCGGATCAGCACCATGATCCGGTCTCGCACCGGCCCGGGCGGCAGGTCCAGGGCGGGGCGCCGCGGCGGCCAGCCGGTTACCGGCTGCTCGGCCTGCGGGGTGCCGTCGGCCCGGCTGAGCAGCAGCCGACCATCCCGCCTGGCCTGCTCGAACTCGAGCATCAGGCCAGCCCGGTACAGCCGCCAGTCAAAGGTGTCCAGCCAGGTCCGCCGGCGGGCGCCGGGCGCGCCGGCTTCCTGGGTCACGGTAAACACCTGAGACAGCGCGGCGAGCGCAGCCGGCAGGAGATCCTCCGCGGATTCCTCCCCGGTGGGCACCTCGAGGACGAAGTCCCGCAGGCCCGGCGTTGTCACGTCACAATCTCCTCTTGAGCAAGCTACCGCCCGCCCCCAGAAACATGTTGTATACCTTCCCATTCGCCCGGACGCGAATCGGTGAACACTTGGTTAACTTCGAGTGAATGCCTAGTTTACTGGCCAGGTCAGGCCGGTCGCCGCGCGGATGTCCGCCGGGCGCGGCATCCCGGCCTGGGCACCGTACCTGGTAGCGGCCGTGGCGCCCGCGGCGGCGGCCGCGCGGACCGCCTCGGCCGGCGGGACGCCCGCGGCCAGGGCGACGGCGAGCGCGCCGACGAAGGTGTCGCCGGCCCCGACGGTGTCGACCGCCTCGACACCGAACGCCTCGATGGCCTGCGGGGCACCCTCCGGGCCGGTACTCGGGGCCAGGGCGGCGCCGTGCGCGCCCGCGGTGACCACGGCGTGCCGCGCGCCCGCGGCCACCAGCCCGGCCGCGGCCTCGGCAGCGTCCGCCAGGCCTTCGACCTTGCGGCCAAGGACGGCGGCCGCTTCGGTCTCGTTGACCACCAGCCAGTCCACCCCGCCGGCGACGATGGCGGCGGCCTCGTCTGGGGACTCTGGGGCCGGGGCGAGGTTGAGGATGCAGCGGGCGGCGCGCGCCCGGGCGAGCGCCGCCCTGATGGCGGGCACCGGGATCTCGGCGCAGATGACCAGGACGTCACCCGGGCTGCTCGCGGCCGCGGCGACCTCTCCGGCGCCGACCTCGTGGTTGGCGCCGGGCGCGACCGTGATGAGGTTCTCGCCCGCGGGGTCGACCGAGATCATGGCCAGCCCGGTCGGGACCCCGGGCACCGTCCTTACGTCGTCGGCCGCTATGTTTTCTTCCCCGAGGGCGGC
>JBKQQQ010000188.1:0-7105 GCA_052144275.1 Streptosporangiaceae bacterium | reverse complement strand
GGCAAACAGCGAGAGAAGGGCGACAAGCTGATGACCCTAGGACGGACCACAAGCGCGAACAGCGCCAGGAGGGAGGGCCGATGATGAAGTTCCGCAGCAAAGCGATCGGAGGGCTAGCCCTCGCGGTGGCGAGCATCACCGCGCTTGCCGCCTGCAGCAGCAGCAGCAGCACTAGCAGCAGCGGCGGCACGACCAACGGGCACGTGACGTATCCCGGCGGGACCGGGTCGATACCGCTGGCCGCGTCCGGCGGCAAGGTCAAGGCCGGGACCATCACCTGGGCCATGCAGCCCGGTGCCACCCCGAACTGGATTTTTCCCGTGATCCCGTCGGCCAGCAACTCGGTCTTCAACGCGTTCACGTTCATCTACGAGATGTGGCGGCCGCTGTACTGGGCGGTGAACGGGGTCACCCCCGAGATCGTGCCCAACATGAGCATCGTCAACCCGGCAGTGTGGTCCAACGGCAACAAGACCGTGACGATCTCGCTGAAGAGCAACTACAAGTGGTCGAACGGCCAGCCCATCACGGCGAACGACGTGCTCTTCGACATCGACCTGATCAAGGCCGCGGTCAAGGCATCTCCGGCGAACTGGGCGGGCTACGTGCCGGGCCACTTCCCGGACGACCTGGTCAGCACCTCCCAGCCGAACTCGTCGACGCTGGTGCTGAACCTCAGCGCCCCGGTCAACCAGACGTGGTTCACCACTGACATCCTCGGCCAAGGACCCGTGTTCGCGCTGCCGAGCACCCTGTGGGCGAAGACGTCCGCCAGTAGCTCTGTCGTGCCCGCCTCCGGCTGGACCCCCGCCACCATGGCGAAGATCTTCGCCTACCTGACCGCGGAGGCCAAGTCGCTCAGCACCTACGCGACCAACCCGCTGTGGCAGGTCGTCGACGGGCCGTACAAGCTCTCGGCCTACAACACCACCACGGGCGGGTTCACGATGGTACCGAACACCACCTACGGCGGCCCGCACGTGACCCCGATGTCCTCCTTCCAGGGTGTTCCGTTCACTTCGAACACCGCGGAGTTCAACGCGATCAAGTCGGGCAGCATCGACGTCGGCTATGTGGACTACACCGATGTCCCGCAATTGCCAGAGGTGCTCAGGCTCGGCTACAGCTACTTTGGCATGCCGGACTTTGGCATGCAGTTCGCCAACTACAACTTCAAGGACACGACCGGCGACTTCAACAACATCATCAACCAGCTCTACATACGCCAGGCCCTGGCGCACCTGGTCGACCAGCAGGGCTGGATCACCGCGTTCATGCACGGCGCGGGCGCACCCGCCTACGGGCCGATCCCTGCCTACCCGCAGAGCCCGTTCCTGCCGTCCAACGCGGCGACCAACCCATACCCGTTCAACATCACAACCGCCGTCAACCTCCTGAAGACCCACGGCTGGAACGTGGTGCCGAACGGCACGGACACGTGCGCGACGCCCGGCACCGCTCCGAACGAGTGCGGGACCGGCATCCCGGCCGGCACCAAGCTGGCGTGGAACCTCATCTACAGCAGCTCGCCGGCGCTGATCGGCCAGCAGGCCACCGACTTCGTCTCCAAGGCGAAGCAGGCCGGCATCAACATCACACTGTCCAGCAGCAACTTCAACTACATGATCTCCAACTACCTGGACCCGGCCGCGCCGGCGAACGAGAACAAGTGGGCGATGGAGGACTTCGGCGGCGAGACCCAGGACGCCTATCCCACCACGTTCGGCCTGTTCAACACCGGCGGGACCAACCAGGTAGGCGACTACAGCAACCCCACCGCCGACCAGCTGATCAACGCCTCCATCTCCGGCGGTGACCCCGCCGCGGTGAAGAACGAGGCTTCGTTCCTGACTACCGACCAGCCGGTGCAATTCCAGCCCAACCCGGACCTCATCTGGGCCTGGAAGAACACCCTGTCGGCACAGATACCGGAGGCTTGGGCGAACCTGACCCAGTACTACGCCACACCGGAGTACTGGTTCTTCAACACGTAACCGATCTGTCGGACGCTGGACTGCCCTGGTCTCCGGTGATACACCGGAGACCAGGGCAGAGGAACGGTATAACGCGCGGCCTTACTCAGGCCGCGCCGTATCCGGCGCCCGGTTCACGGCTGACGCCGCGGAGGGAAGGCAGGACCGATGGTCTCCTACCTAGTTCGCCGCCTGGTCACGTCCATCATCGTGGTCATCGGCGTCTCCATCTTCATCTTCGTCTTGCTGCACGCGATCTACCCTTCACCGGCCAGGGACGTGCTCGGCCTGTCGGCCAGGCCGAGCCAGATCGCCGCGTGGAACAAGACCAACGGCTACGACGACCCCGTCATCGTGCAGTATCTCCGCTACATGAACAACCTGCTGCACGGCAACCTGGGTTATTCCTACGCGGAGAACCAGAGCGTGCTCGCGCTGTTCCAGGAGCGGGTATGGCGCAGCGTCTACCTGTCGGGGATATCGCTGCTGATCGCCGTGCTCATCGCCCTGCCGCTGGGCATCTTCCAGGCGGTCAAGCGCAACAGCATCGGGGATAACGTGGCCACGAGCGCGGCGTTCATCCTCTACTCGATGCCGTCGTTCTTCCTTGGGCTGATCCTCATCCAGGTGTTCGCGCTCACGTTCCCAATCTTCAACTTCGAGGCCAGCCAGTCCCTCAGCGTATGGGCGGTCATGGGCGACTGGTACTCCATGACGCTGCCGATTTTCACCCTGGCGCTCATTGAGGTGGCCGCCTTCTCCCGGTACATGCGGTCCTCGTCGATGGACGTGCTGGCCCAGGACTACATCAAGGTGGCGCGGGCCAAGGGGCTGCCCGAGCGGCTGGTGCTGTGGCGGCACCTGGTCCGCAACGCCAGCCTGCCGATGGTAACGCTGATCGGACTGTCCCTGCCGGCGCTGCTGGCCGGCAACCTGATCATCGAGGAGCTCTTCAATTACCAGGGCCTGGGCCTGCTCTTCTACGAGAGCCTGCAGAAGGTCGACTACCCGGTCATGCTCGCCTACACGCTGGCGGGCGCCGTCCTTGTCGTCGTCGGAAACCTGATCGCGGACATCGCGCTGACCATCGCGGACCCGCGTATCCGGCTGGCCTGACCGGCCAGCCGCAGAAAGGAGGCAACCGTGGCGATGCAATCCCTACCGCCGCTGGATGTACAGCGCGCGCCCGAGGGCGGCGAACTCGGAGCGGTCCAGAGCGGGTGGCGGCTCGCGTTTCGCGAGTTCACGAGCAACCGGCTGGCCGTGATCGGCTTCGGCATACTCATCTTCTTCGTGCTCTTCTGCTTCGTCGGCCCGCTGATCTACCACACCAACCAGCTCGACACCAACCTCGCCCTGGCCAACCAGCCGCCCTCCACCGCTCACCTGCTCGGTACCGACGGCAACGGCTTCGACGAACTCGGCCGCATCATGAAGGGCGGTCAGGCCTCCCTGGAGATCGGCTTCTTCGCCGCCTTCGTCGCCATCGTCATCGGCACGCTGTTCGGCGCCATATCGGGACTGATCGGCGGGATCACGGATTCGACCATGATGCGCATCGTGGACGTCTTCCTGTCCGTGCCGTTCCTGTTCGTGGTCCTGATCCTGGCGGTCAAGTTCGGTGCCTCGGTCCTGTCGCTGAGCCTGGTCATCGGCTTTTTCGCCTGGCAGGTTCCGGCCCGGCTGGTCCGCGGCGAGGTCCTCTCGCTGCGCGAACGCGACTTCGTCCTGGCCGCGCGGGCGGCCGGCTCCACCCGCTGGCGGCTGATCAGCAGGCACCTGATCCCGAACGCCCTCGGCGTGGTGATCGTCAACGTCACGTTCCAGGTGGCCGATGCGATCCTGGCTGTCTCCTATGTCGGCTTCCTCGGCTTCGGCTTGCACTTCCCGAACGTCGACTGGGGTGACCAGCTCTCTGACGGAAGCACCTACCTGCAGGACGGCTACTGGTGGCTGATCTTCCCGGTCGGCGCCTGTATCGTCCTGACCGTAATGGCTCTGAACTTCATCGGTGACGCGCTGCGCGACGCGATGGACGTGCGGCTCAGACGGCGCTAGCGGTGGCCCGCCAGGAGGGCAGGATGATCAACCCAGCCACCAAACGAGAGGTATCGGCCTGATGGCCCCAGTCCTTGACATCCAGGACCTGTCGACGCATATCAAGCTCACCAGCTCTGTCGTACAGGCCGTCGGCAACGTCGACCTGCAGGTCGACGCCGGGGAGACCCTCGGCATCGTCGGGGAATCCGGCTGCGGCAAGTCCATGACGGGGTTGTCGGTCATGGGATTGCTGCCGCCTGGCGGATCAATCGTCGGCGGCTCGATCAAGCTAGACGGCCGCGAGCTTGTCGGCCTGAAGGACGAGGATCTGCGCCGGGTCCGGGGCAACGAGATCGCGATGATCTTCCAGGATCCGCTCACCTCGCTCGACCCGACCAAGACCGTCGGCTACCAGGTCTCCGAGCCCGTGCGGCTGCACAGGAACGCGTCGAAGGCGGAAGCGCTCGACCGGGCGGTGGAGGTGCTGGGCCTGGTGGGCCTGCCCCGGCCGAAGGAACGGCTGAAAGACTACCCGCACCAGCTGTCCGGCGGCCTGCGGCAGCGCGTGATGATCGCCATGGCGCTGGCCTGCGAACCCAAGCTGCTCATCGCCGATGAGCCGACCACGGCACTCGATGTCACCATCCAGGCGCAGATCCTCGCCCTGCTCAAGGACCTAAAGGACCGGCTCGGCATGGCCATGCTGCTGATCACTCACGACATGGGCGTGATCGCCGGGCACGCCGACCGGGTCAACGTGATGTACGCCGGCCGGGTGGTGGAAACCGCCGAGGCGGCTACGCTCTTCGACGAGATGCACCACCCCTACACCCAGGCGCTGCTCGCCTCGATTCCCCACCTCAACCAGGACGCCAGGAAGGCGCTGCACGCGATTCCCGGCCTGCCGCCAGACCTGGCGCACCTGCCACAGGGCTGCAGGTTCGCACCCAGGTGCTCCCGGGTCACCGACAAGTGCCGTGCCGAGGAGCCGTCACTCGCCGGGAAGACATTCGACCACCGGTTCTCCTGCTGGCATCCGGTGGACGGGCCACTCGCCCTCGCCCTGATCGGCGAGGGCGGGCCCGACGCCGCGAGCACGGGCTTGGCCGCGAAGGCGGCCGAGCCAGGATTCGTGGCCGACGCCGCGCTCCCCGATGCCCCGCTGGCAGGTGCCCCGCTGGCCGGCACTGAGGCGTCCGAGGCCGCGGAATCCGGGTCGGCGGTGTCCGAGAGCTCAGAGCGCTCCGAGGTTTCCACGTCGCCGGAGACGGCCGCCAGCGAGCCGCCGGAGTCCGGGCGGCCCGTAGTGATCGCGGCGGGCCTCGCCCAGACGGCCGATGGCCGCCTTGAGGTGACCGCGCGCGAGGTCGAAGTGGCCGCGACGAACGGGGATGGCACTGTTCCGCTGCTTGAGCTGCGCAATCTGGTGAAGGAGTTCCCCATCACCTCGGGCGCAATCCTGCGGCGCAAGGTGGCCGCCGTCCACGCCGTATCGGATGTTTCCTTCGCCGTGCCGGCCGGCACGACGTTCGGCCTGGTCGGCGAATCGGGCTGCGGCAAGACCACGATCGGCAAGCTGATCGTGGCGCTGGAGAAGCCGAACTCCGGCGCGATCACGCTCAACGGCGAGGACGTGTCCAAGCTGCGCGGCGGCGATCTGCGGCGCAAGCGCCGCGACCTGCAGCTCATGTTCCAGGATCCGCAGTCGTCGCTGGACCCGAGGATGCGGGTCGGCGCGATCATCGCAGAGCCGCTCGCCGTGCAGCACCTCGGCAGCAAGCGGGCGCAGCGGGACCGCGTCTTCGAGCTGCTCGGCGAGGTCGGGCTGCCGCGGAACGCGGTGGAGCGCTATCCGCATGAATTCTCCGGCGGCCAGCGGCAGCGCATCGGCCTGGCCAGGGCGCTCACCGTGAACCCGAGGCTCATCGTGGCGGACGAGCCGGTCAGCGCGCTTGACGTGTCGATCAGGGCGCAGGTGCTGAACCTGATGAAGCGGCTGCAGGCCTCGCATGGCCTGACCTACGTGGTGATCTCGCACGATCTCGCGGTGGTCAAGTACATGGCCAACCGGATCGGCGTCATGTACCTGGGCAAGCTGGTCGAGATGGGCTCCGGACAGGACATCTACGAGCGAGCCGCGCATCCGTACACGGCGGGCCTGGTCTCCACGATCCCGGTGCCCGACCCGACTCTGGAGCGGGCCAAGAAGGGTGCCGCCATCAAGGGAGAGCTGCCCAGCCCGGTGAACCCGCCCTCCGGGTGCAGGTTCCGCACTAGGTGCCCGTTCGCGCAGGAGCGCTGCGCCGCCGAAGAGCCCCAGCTCCGTTCCTTCGGCCCGGGCCACCTGGCCGCCTGCCACTTCCCGCTGCAGACTCCGGACGGCTCAGCCGTCGGCACCTCCGTCATGACCGCCGCCGGACTCAGCGGGGGACCCATCGACCCATCGCGCTAGACCCTTAAGACCCCGCAGGGCCTGAGCGCTCGTCGCCTGCGGCGGGGATCGCGGATATCTGCGGCGTGCCCTTGCCCTGAGAGCGGATGATGCCGATACTCCATTCATGGGAGGGTCGACGGCGGACACGCCCGCATCGCCCGAGTTTCTCCGCGCCTCCGACGCGGAGCGTGACCACGCCGTCAGCGAGCTGAGGAACGAGTTCGCCGAGGGCCGTCTGTCGCACGAGACCTTCATGTACCGCATGCAGACCGCTCTCGACGCGCGCAACCGCGGCCAGCTGGCGGGATTGTTCACCGACCTGCCGTCGCGCCGGCCGGGCCCCAAAAGGTGGCTGGCCCGGATCCGGGCCGTCCTGCGAGGCGAGGACCCGGCCGCGCGTGACCAGCGGGAGGAGGAGGAACCAGGCTTCCCCGGAACCCAGCGGATCGGCGGCTCCCGGAACGGGCCGGAGCCGCAGGCGCTGCCCTGGGCCCAGCGCCACCCGGGGAGCCCCGCGCCGCCGCCCGTCGCCGCCGCGGACCCGGCACCGCTCGTCTTCCCGCCGGGCAACGGGGTCCGGTTCACCATCGGGCGGACCCGCGACTGCGACCTTTGCCTGACCGACTTGTCGGTGTCCCGGATGCACGCCCTGCTGGTG
>JBKQQQ010000187.1:0-11922 GCA_052144275.1 Streptosporangiaceae bacterium | reverse complement strand
AGCCCCGGCACGCCGTGCACCCTCAGGGACGGGTCCACGACGGCCAGCCGGTCGACGCCCATCCGGCAGGTGCCGACCTGGTGGTGGTAGCTGAGCAGCGCCCGCCGGATGTACGCGGCGATCTCCTCGCTAGTTCGTACGCCGGGTCCCGGTGCGACCTCGCGGCCCCGCCAGCCGGCCAGGACCGAGTAGCCGCTGCCTTCAGCGGGGACGTCGTATCCGGCCACCGGCAGCGGCACGTGCGACATCAGCGGCTGCAGGTCCGGGGCGGCCACCGCCGGATCGCTCGCGGCGGAAAGCTGCGCCCCGAGCTTGCTCGCGCGCCCGGCGGGGACCGGCCGCCGCGACTCCCACACCACCGTAGTGAGGATGTGGTCGCGCAGGTTCGCGCCGACCCCCGGCAGGTCCGCCCGCACCGGGATATCCAGCGCCCGCAGGTCCCCGGCCGCCCCGATGCCGCTGAGCAGCATCAGCTGTGCTGAACCGATGACGCCGCCGGACAGGATCACCTCGCCGCCCGCGCGCAGCTGGCTGATGACGCCGTCGCGCGACATCTCGACGCCCACGGCCCGGCCGCTGCCGTCCAAGAGCACGCGGGTGACCAGGGCGCAGGTCAGCACGGTCGAGCCTGCGGATCGGGACACGCTGCCGGTGGACTCGCGCTCGCTAGATCGTTGCTGGTAGCGCCTCTGCTGCGCTGCCCGGAAGCTGGATCCGGAGACTACTTACGTTGCCCGTTCACGGATCCCACTCACGCCGGCGGAGCCTGGCCCCAACACGGGGGTGAAGTAGCTACTGCATATTTGCGGCGATCGTCTAATGACGCAGTGGCCTGTGCCGTGCGATGGTTAGGTTGCGAACTGAGGGGGTGGTAGAGATGCCGTTGGTGGCGGCCCTGATGGCGCTGGCGACGCTGGCCGGGAACACGGTGGTGACCGCGGCGGTGACCGATGCGTGGGAGGCGGCCAGGAAGGGGTTTGCGCGGCTGCTGGGACGCGGTGACCCGGACAAGACGAAGCTAGCCGAGCAACGCCTAGCAGAGACACATGACCAGCTCGCTGCGGCCACGGGCGCGGATTTGGAGCGGACCCGGGCGGCGCTGGAGGCGCAATGGGTGACCCGGCTGACGGATCTGCTGGAAGAGGACCCAGGCGTTGAGGCTGACCTGCGCGCTCTAGTGCAGCAGATCCAGGCGCAGCTGCCCGCCGGGGTGGTATCAGCGGCAGATCATGCGGTCGCCGCCGGACATGATGTGAACATCAGTGCATCCGGCGGCGGGATCGCCGCTGGGGTGATCCACGGGAATGTGACGCCGCCAAACCCTACCCGGCAGGACCCGGCAGAGGGCTAGCCTGGCCCAGATCGAGGAGATAGCACGGGGTGCGGTCGATGCATGCCGGGCGCGATGGCCGCAGGAACGCGGTTGCCTTAAATCAGCGGGCGACGGCGGGCGAGCTGGGTCGGGCTGTATCCCAGGTCGGCCAAGACCACCGTGGCTAGCTCCACCACGCAGTGCCAGCGAACCGGCCCGTCCCAAGCCGATAGCCGTCGCCATGCCGGGCGGCCATCGCCTGGCGAGCTGACCGGGTTTCGTGTGTACCTCCTCCTGCGGGAAGGATGATGGCGCGTTGCACTGCGTCGTGCCATTGTTGGGCTATGAGCCGGTGAGAGGGGCCGCCAGATGTTGGCAGAGGACCTGATGGCGCTGGCGTCACTGGCCGGGCAGACCGTGGTGAAGGCAGCACCGACTGACACATGGGAGGCGGCGAAGAGCGGGTTCGCCCGGCTGCTCAGCCGCGGCGACCCCAAGCAGGAACAGCTGGCAGAGCATCGGCTGGAGGAGACCCGCGAGCAGCTCGCCGGGGCCGGGACGAATGAGGAGCGGGTCCGCGCCACCTTGGCCGGGCAGTGGGCGACGCGGCTGGCGGACTTGCTGGATGTGAACCCGAGCGTCGAGGCTGACCTGCGCGTCCTGGTGCAGCAGTTCCAGAGGGAACAGCCCGCCGGGACGGTGTCCGCTGACGGCCTTGAGGTCGCCGCAGGCCGGGATGTGAACAGCAAGGCCGATCGCGGTGGGGTCGCCGTCGGGACGATCCACGCGCCGCCGGAGCCGGGACTGGGCGCGGTCTTTGCGGACCGTGGCGCAGTAGCTATCAGCCGACTGGATTACCGGCGCAAGGAGCTCGCGCGCCAGCCGGTCCAGCTGGCACCACGGCCGCAGTTTCTGGCCGGCCGCGAGGAATTGCTCGCCGAGCTACATGTTCAGCTCGCGCCAGATGACGATCTGAGGCCGCGGATCGTGACCTTGTTCGGGCCGGGGGCGGGAAAGACCAGTGTGGCGCTGGAGTACGCATACCGCCACCTGGCTGAGATCGGATTGGCCTGGCAGTTTCCCGCGGAGGACCAGGCGATGCTGAGGGCAGGGTTCGGTGAGCTAGCCGCTCAGCTCGGTGCCTGGGACCTGGACCACATCAGGGACGCGGTGGCGTCGGTGCATACCGTGCTCGCCAAGTTCCCAGCACCATGGCTGCTGATCTTCGACAACGCTTCAGATCCGGGAGCGGTGCAGGCGTTTCTGCCACCGGCCGGACCCGGGCGGGTGCTGATCACCAGCCAGAACTCGACCTGGCCCGGCCAGGCGCTGCATGTGCCCGGACTGAACCCCGACGTGGCGGCGGATTTCCTAATCAGCCGGACTTGCGACCCCGACGAAAGGGCGGCGGCAGAACTAGCAGGCGAACTGGACGGGCTGCCGCTCGCGCTGGAGCAGGCAGCCGCGTACATGCGGGCCACCGGGGACAGCATCGCCGAATATCTGGCATTGTTCCGGAAGAGGCGACCCGACACGCCGACCCGCGGCGAGCCGCTTGGATACGGCAAGACTGTGGGGATCACCTGGGCGCTGGCATTCAGCCGACTGGAGCAGGCCGGCCCGTCGGCGGCGGGCCTGATGCGGCTGCTGGCGTTCTTCATGCCCGAGGCGATCCCACTCTCTCTGCTGCTGCAGCCCCGCCCTGGGCTCGCCGGGCAGCTCGGGCCGGATGTGGCACCAGTCCTGGTGCCGCTGCTGGAGGATCCGCTGGCAGCCAGCGACGCCGTGGCCATGCTGCGCCGGTACTCGCTGGTCACCCCGGCTGCGGACGGGTCGGTGTCTGTGCACCGGCTGGTGCAGGCCGCAACCATCGAACAGATGACCGATGTCCTAGCTGCCCAATGGCGGCAGGCCGCCGCTACAGTACTTGAGGCCGCGATCCCAGGTGATCTGCGAGACCCCTCGAGCTGGCCCGTATTCAGGATGCTGCTGCCGCACGCCCAGGCGGCCCTGACTGCTGACGCCTATGGCATGGCCAGGGCCGCTTTGTATCTGGGGTACAGCGGTAGCTTCGCCGCTGCACGGGACCTCTGCAGGACGGTGCTTGAGGCACGCGAGCAGCGGTCAGGGCCCGAGCACCCGGACACCCTGGCCGCCCTTGCCGAACTCGCCCACTGGACCGGGGAGGCGGGTGACCCCGGCGGAGCCCGGGATCAGTATGCGGAGTTGGTGCCGGTGATCCAGCGGGTCCTCGGCCCGGAGCACCCGGAGACCCTGGCCACACGGCACAACCTTGCCCGCTGGACCGGGGAGGCAGGTGACGCCAGCGGGGCCAGGGACCTGTTCGCGGCGCTCGTGCCAGCTGAGGAGCGAGTTCTTGGCCCGGAGCACCCATACTCCCTGGCCACCCGGAATAACCTTGCGCGCTGGACCGGGGAGGCGGGTGACCCCGCAGCGGCCTGGGACCAGTGCGCGACGCTGGTGCCGACGGTCGAGCGGGTTCTTGGCCCGGAGCACCCATACTCCCTGGCCGCCCGGAATAACCTTGCTCACTGGACCGGGGAGGCGGGTGACTCCGGCAGGGCGAGGGACCTGTTCGCGGCGTTGCTGCCGGCAGGAGAGCGGGTTCTTGGCTCTGACCACCCGGAGACTCTGGCCGTCCGCGGCAACCTTGCCCGCTGGACCGGAGAGGCGGGTGACCCGGTCGGGGCCCGGGACCAGTACGCGGAGCTGATGCCGGTGATCGAGCGGGTCCTCGGCCCGGCGCACCGGTACTCTCTGACCGCCCGGTACAACCTTGCCCGCTGGACTGGGGAGGCGGGTGACCCGATCGGGGCCCGGGACCAGTGCGCGGCCTTGCTGCCGGCGGAGGAGCGAGTTTTTGGTCCAGAGCACCCGTACTATCTCACCCTCCGCGGCAACCTTGCCCGCTGGACGGGGGAGGCGGGTGACCCGGTCGGGGCCCGGGACCAGTACGCGGAGCTAGTGCCGGTGATCCAGCGGGTTTTCGGCCCGGAGCACCCTGACACCCTGGCCACCCGGAGCAGCCTCGCTTACTGGGCCAGGAGAGCGGGGAGGTAAGCAGAGCCTGTGAAGTAACCACAGCCTATGGACATAGGCGTGACAACGCAGCGCGCTGCGCCCGCAGGCGTAAGTTGCCCGGCCGGAAAGGGGTAGCAAATGTTAGCAGAAGGCCTGACAGCGCTGGCTGCGGCGGCCGGCAACACCGTGGTAACCGCTGCTACGAGCGACGCGTGGGAGGCGGCCAGGCGCGGGTTCGCCCGGCTGCTCGGCCGCGGCGACGCCGAGCGGGAACAGCTGGCGGAACAGCGGCTGGAGGAGACGCGCGAGCAGCTCGCCGACCATGCCAGAACAGACAGGGAGGAGGCCCGCGCCTCCTTGGCGGCGCAGTGGACGACGCGGCTGGCGGACCTACTGGAGGAGAACCCGGATGCGGACGTTAATTTGCGCACTCTGGTGCAGGAGATCCAGAAGGAACAGCGCGCCGGAACGGTGTCCGCAGCCGACCTCGCGGTCGCAGCTGGGCAGGATGTGACCATCAGCGCATCCAGCGGGGGGATCGCCGCCGGGGTGATCCAGGCGAACCTCGGGTTCTTTCAGCCGCAGGCGACAACTCCGGGCCAGCCGGTGCGGCTGGCACCAAGGCCGCTGTTTCTGGCCGGTCGTGAGAACCTGCTCGCGGACCTGCGCAGCCAGCTAACAGCTGCTGACAGCTCCGGACCGCGGATCGTCGCGTTGTGCGGCCTGGCGGGTTCGGGCAAGACTAGCGTGGTCCTGGAATATGCTCACCGGCACTTGGTGAGGACCGGTCTCGCGTGGCAGCTTCCCGCGGAAGACTCCAAGGTGCTCGAGGGGGGGTTCGGCGAACTGGCCGTCCAGCTAGGAGCCCGGGGCGTGGCCATCGCCCGCGACCCGGTCGCGTCGGTGCATGCCGTCCTGCGCGCCGACCGGGTGGGGTGGCTGCTGATCTTCGACAACGCGCCGGGTCCGGCATCGGTGGCGAGATTTCTTCCTCCGGCCGGGCCGGGGCAGGTGCTGATCACCAGCCAGAACCTGGCCTGGCCGCCCGGCCAGGCACTCCACGTGCCAGTGCTCGATCTGGAAGTCGCAGCAGGCTTCCTGGTCAGCCGCACTCGTGACCCGGACCGGCAAGCAGCGCGAGACCTGGCCGGCCTGCTGGGTGGACTGCCGCTCGCGCTGGAGCAGGCCGCCGCGTACATAACGGCCGCCGGGGACACCATCGCCGGTTACCTGGCACTGTTCCGGAAGAGGCGGGCCGAGCTGCTGGCCCGCGGCGAGCCGCTTGGGTACGGCAAGACCGTGGCCACTACCTGGACTCTGGCCTTCGGGCAACTTGAGCAATCCGCGCCGTCGGCGGTGGGCTTGCTGCGGCTACTTTCGTTCTGCGCGCCCGAGGCGATCCCGCTGCGACTGGTGCTGCAGTCCTTTGGCGGGCTCATCAAGCAGCTCGGGCCGGATGTAGCACCAGTGCTGGTACCGTTGCTGGAGGATCCGCTCGTCCGCGACGACGTTATCGCGGCGCTACGGCGGTATTCGCTGATCACCCCAGCCCTCGACGGGTCGGTATCAGTTCACGGGCTGGTGCAGGTCATCACCCTCAATCAGATACCGGCCGAGCATCGCCCGCAGTGGCGCCAGGCGGCTGCCGCGCTGATCGAAGCGGCGATCCCCGCCAACACCAAGTCGCCGCGCACCTGGCCGGTCTGTGCCACGCTGCTGCCGCATGCCCAGAGGGTGCTGGCCGATCATAGCGTCGGCATGGCCAGGATCGCCTCGTATCTCGGCCATAGCGGCAGCCATGCGGCCGCTCGTAACCTCCAGAGCAGGATCGCCAAAGCATGCGCCCGCGTCCACGGCCCGGAGAACCCGGACACCCTGACCGCCCGGCACGAGCTCGCCCACTGGACCGGGCGGGCGGGCGACCCGGCCAGGGCCCGCGACCAGTTCGCGGGCTTGCTGCCCATCCGCGAGCGGGCCTCCGGTGCCGAGCACCCGGACACCCTGACCGCCCGCGCCGACCTCGCCCGCTGGACCGGGCAGGCAGGTGACGAAGCCAGTGCGAGGGACCAGTTCGCCGCGCTCCTGCCCATCCGCGAGCGGGTCCTCGGCCCGGAGCACCCGGACACCCTGATCACCCGCGCCAGCCTCGCCTACTGGACCGGGCAGGCGGGGGACCGGGCCGGGGCCCGCGACCAGTTCGCGGATCTGCTGCCCGTCATCAAGCGGGCCTACGGTGCCGAGCACCCCGAGACTCTGACGAATCGCCGCAGTCTTGCCCGCTGGACCGGAGACGCCGGGGACCCGGCCGGGGCCCGCGACCAGTTGGCCGCGCTGCTGCCCATCATCGAGCGGGTCTCCGGTGCCGAGCACCCGGACACCCTGACCGCCCGCTCGGACCTCGCCTACTGGACCGGCCGGGCAGGCGACGAAGCCAGTGCGAGGGACCAGTTCGCCGCGCTCTTGCCCATCCGCGAGCGGGTCCTCGGCCCGGAGCACCCGGACACCCTGACCGATCGCGCCAACCTCGCCCGCTGGACCGGAGACGCGGGCAACCGGGCCGGGGCCCGAGACCAGTTCGCTGATCTGCTGCCAGTCCGCACGCGGGTCTCCGGCCCCGAACACCCCGAGACCCTGAACGCCCGCGCCGGCCTCGCCTACTGGACCGGCCAGGCGGGCGACGCGGCCGGAGCCCGCGACCAGTTGGCCGCGCTCCTGCCCATCCGCGAGCGGGTTTCCGGGCCCGAGCACCCGGACACCCTGACCGCCCGGCACGAACTCGCCCACTGGACCGGCCAGGCGGGCGACGCAGCCGGGGCCCGCGACCGGTTCGCGGATCTGCTACCCATCCGCGAGCGGGTCCTCGGCCCGGAGCACCCGGACACCCTGATCACCCGCGCCGGCCTCGCTGGCTGGACCGGGGAGGCGGGGGACCCGGCTCTGGCCCGCGACCGGTTCGCGGATCTGCTGCCCATCATCGAGCGGGTCCTCGGCACCGAGCACCCGGACACCCTGACCGCCCGCTCCGACCTCGCGCATTGGACCGGCCAGGCCGGGCCTGATCCAGCAGCAGGGCTGAATCGTTCATGAGCCAGGCCCGGGATCAGGCGAGCGTTGACCTGTCGATGGCGTTCGCGCAGTGGATCGACCGGACGACGCTAGTGTGGAATACCCCGATAGCTGGCCCATTCCGCCGTGCCCTGGAGTATGCACCAGGCACGTCCGCAGACGAAATCGTCGCTGGCCACGGGATCGCCATCCCTGTCCATGCTGTCACTGGCGGTCTTCCCGAACGGCTGCGCGGCAAGTATCCGCATCTGGCGGCGCAGCAGGCCTTCAATGTCGAGTTCCGCGACGCCGAGCAGCTAAGCGCTGCCCTCATGTCGCCATTGATCGCCACTCAACGCGACAATCGGGGCCATCTGATCGCCGCGACCGGAGTGCAGATACCGGGTGTTCTCGACGATCTGTTCGCGGCGGCCGCCGCCGAACAGATCGGTCCAACGTGGAGCGGCGGCACACCGCGATTGGCGCTGTGGGCACCGACCGCCCGCTCAGTGGTGCTGAAGCTCTATGAAACGGCGGCGAGCAGTTCCCACCGCCTCGTGCCGATGCTGCGCGACGGCACCACGGGTATCTGGTCGGTGACCGGTCGTCCCGACTGGACGGGCCTGTACTACACGTACCTGGTGACGGTATACACACTGACCACCCGTTCGGTCATCACCAACGAAGTCACCGACCCTTACAGCGTGTCATTGTCGGCCGACTCGATCCGCAGCCAGCTGCTGGATCTATCAGATCCAGCACTAGCTCCTCCTGGCTGGTCGACGCTACGGAAGCCACCCCCCGTGCGACAGGACCAGGCGTCCATTTATGAACTGCACATCCGTGACTTCTCGGCCAGTGATGCAACGGTTCCCGAACCGTTGCGCGGCACCTATTCCGCCTTCACCGTAAAGGATTCCGCTGGGATGCGGTCGTTGCGCGAACTGGCCGCCGACGGCCTTACCCATGTGCAGCTGATGCCAGCGTTCGATTTCGCGACAGTGCCGGAGCGGCGCGCAGACCAGATGAGGCCACAGTGCGACCTGGCGTCGCTGCCTCCGGACTCCGAGCGGCAGCAAGAGTGTATCGCCGCGATCAAGGACCGAGACGCCTACGACTGGGGCTATAGCCCTCTTCACTGCACCGTCCCGGAGGGTTCGTATGCCACCGATCCCGACGGTTGGAGGAGGATCACGGAGTTCCGCAGCATGATCGCTGCCCTGAACGAGGCCGGCCTGCGGGTCGTGATGGATGTCGTCTACAACCACACCCATGCCGCGGGCCAAGATGCCGGCTCGGTCCTGGACCGCATCGTGCCCGGCTACTATCAGCGGCTGCGCCACGACGGGACCGTCTCGACGGGGACCTTCTGCCTCGACACCGCGCCCGAAAACTTGATGATGGGGAAACTCGTCATCGATTCGGTGATCACCTGGGCGGAGCAGTACAAAGTCGACGGCTTCCGTTTCGATTTGATGGGCTTCCATCCAAGGGCGAACATCCTCGCCGTACGCGCAGCACTCGACACGCTAACCTTGGTGGACGGCACTTCCATCCTGATGTACGGAGAGGGCTGGAACTTCGGCGACGTGGCCGACGACGCCCGCTTCATTCAGGCCACTCAGCGCAACATGGCGGGGACGGGCGTCGGCACGTTCAACGACCTGCTGCGCGACGCCGTACGTGGCGGGAGCCCGCTCGATGCCGATCCCCGGATCCAGGGCTTCGGCTCGGGTCTTTTCAATGCGCCTAATGACGCCGAAGCAAATGGTACCCGGAGGGCTCAGCGTGCCCGGCTCCTGCACTACCAGGAACTGATCAAGATCGGCCTAGCCGGAAACCTAAAGAACTACCGGTTTACCGGTCCGCCGGAGACGGAGACAGCTGCGCAAGGCGCCGGCTACAGCGCCGAACCCGGTGAGGCGATCACCTACGTCGATTGCCACGACAATGAGACGCTGTTCGACGCCTTGTCTCACAAGCTTCCTTCCGGCACCTCGATGGCAGACCGGGTGCGCATGCAGTCGCTGTCGCTAGCCATCGTGCTGCTAGGCCAGGGAACCGCCCTCATGCTTGCTGGCAGCGAACGGCTGCGATCGAAGTCCCTGGACCGCAACTCCTACAATTCCGGTGACTGGTTCAACCGGCTGCTGTGGGATTGCAAAGATGGCAACGGCTTCGGTGCCGGATTGCCGCCGACCCCCGACAATCAGGCCCAATGGATCTATGACAAGCCGCTGCTCGCCGATCCGACAATCCGGCCGGACTGTGCAGCCATCAACGCCGCTCGCAACCAATTCAGAGAATTCCTGCGAATCCGGCGCTCCTCACCGGCGTTTTCAATCGGCTCCGCGGCCGAGATTCAAAAACGTGTCTCGTTCCTGGCCGCGGACACGCCGGGCGTCATCGGCATGCGTATCGATATCAGAGGGCTCGACCCGCGCTGGACGGCCGTGATCGTTATCTTCAATGCAAGTCCCCGAGCCCACGTCCAGCCGATCGACCCGTCTGCCGGAGCCCAGGTCGCCCTTCACCCGATTCAAGCCGCTTCGCTCGACCCGGTCGTCAGACAATCCGGCTTCGAGGCCAGCCGCAGAACGCTGAACGTGCCGGCCTGCACCGTCGCTGTTTTCTGCCAATCCTGACGCGTCAACCAGCTTCCCCGGGGTTCGCCGGGCAGTTGCGCCGCGGGCCCCGGACCAGACGCGGTACGTGCTGGAGATCCCCGGCACCGTAACGCCGCCGACTGGCCCGAGCAGCGGGCCCACGGCGAGCTGGCGACCCGCCTCGACGTCGGCGAGCAGCTGAACGATGTGCTGCTGGGCGAATTCGGCGTGCTGGATATGCGGGTGCGGTGATCGAGCCGATGTCGGCGTAACCGTGACGGATGATCGACTGGTAGATGTAGTCGGAGGCGACGAGGGCCAGCGGCGTCGTCGCGGTGCGCAGCTGGGCCTTGAACCGGGGCGCGTCAAGCAGCCGGAAGGCGACATCGAGGTCCTCACCGAAGAACCCCTTGCCGTCGTAGTGCACCTCTCCCGCGTGAATGACAGCCCGCAAGCGCAGGACACGCGGCTGTTCGGTCAGCGGGATGCCGCTGTTATGCGCGGCGAGCAGCCTGGCGAGCGCGGGTATCAGGCAGCTGATCAGGAGCGGCTTCGGGAATTCGTCAGCCGGGCGGACGAGGACCAGGACGCCATCTCCCCGGTCGGTGAACGGGTCGTAGTAATGGTCATCGATCCCGGCGATGCCCAGGGCCTCCAGCACCAGTTGGTAGACCAGATGGCGAAGCTCTTCCTTGACGGTATTGGTTCGCCGGGTGGAGTCCTCGATGTCAACCGCGAGGATGCTCCGGTGCACCGGAAGCGTCGTTTCCCGGCGTGGCCGCTTGCCATTCAGCGAGGGTGCGCCACCGTTTGCCGCAGGAAGCCTGGCTGGCGGGTAAGCCGGGTTCCTGCCGAGAGGCCGGACCTGAGCGGCCGTTGTCACGTCAACCGCCTTGGCGGTCGCCAAGGCGGAACCAAGCAGGAGGTGACGTATCTGGACCCCGGTCGCACCGCCCCGGTGTACGCGAGCGCGGTCCGTCGCCGGACTGGCTGGTAAGGCTGAAGATGCATCGGATGCCTCCCCAACGTCCCACTGTCGCCTAAGGTTCTGACCAGGGCTTATGCACCTTTGCGTAAACTTTGGGCCACATTTACATCGTTCCCCGCAGGTTTAACGTAAAACTTGATAGCCTCGTGAAAAGCTAAGAAAATCTTGGTAAAATTTCGGTCACGGTACGGTGAGCCCGGCACGCGAGGATGGCCGCTGATGGTACAACCAGATATCCCTCAGCTGGGCAGGTCTTCTCATTCGCCACGTCGTTCACACAAGTATCGGAGTGGAGGCCAGATGGTCGCAGACAGTGACCATGCGTCCATTCCGGCCCGGCTACTGGCTGAGCGGCTACGCGGTCTCCGTGAACAGGAGCATCTCACCCAGAAGCAACTCGCCAGAGTCCTAGGCGGCAGCGACACGGCGGTCTCCCTCTGGGAAAAGCCGGGCTCGGGTCGGCTGCCTCCACCGCCGCGGCTTGCCGCGTACGCCCGGCTGTTCTGTACCAGCCAGTCATTCGCTTCAGGGGCGCCTCGCTTGTTCCGCGACGATGAGCTGACGGAGCAGGAGCGAGAGCGGAGGACCGAACTGTACGACGAACTCCTGGCGCTGCGCGAGCGGGCTCAATCAACGGGCACAGCCGCTGGGGCAAGCGAGTTGGCCTCAGCCGGACAGCGGAGTTCGATCTGGCACTTTCTCGACGGGACGGCAGTCAGCATCGTCGATTCTGAGGCGCCCGACGCGCCTCCCTACGCCCATCCGTCCCACCAGCACTACAGCCAGTACGCCCGGTTCGCCGATCTTGACGCATTGATCGAGGTCTTCGCGCAGGTAAAAGCCGATAACCCAGTAAGCATGATACGTTTTTTGTCGCCCGGCGAGCTCACGCAAGATTTCGCTCTTAACCATCTAGTGATCGTTGGCGG
>JBKQQQ010000186.1:0-12507 GCA_052144275.1 Streptosporangiaceae bacterium | reverse complement strand
CGCCCGACTACCGCCTGCACGGAGTCCTGCGACGCTACCCGGTCGCACTGGCCGCCATGGCCAGGTACCACTCCAGAGCCTGCGTGGAGGGCGCGCGCCAGGGATACCGCACGGCGCGAACCGAGCTCGCGGGCACGCTGCCGCCGCACGCCATCGACACCGTGCTGGCCGCCTACCGCAAGGAGGGCGCCCGGCTCGCCGCCACCGCCCGCGCAGTCGGGCTGATCGAGCGCGCGCTGCGCGGCGAGGTCTTCACGCCGAAGATGAGCCTCGCGCCGGCGGACCGGCCGCCAACGGCAGAGCCCCGGACGGCGGAACCGACGACAGCCCGGCCCCGGACGGCGGAGCCCCGGACGGCGGAGCCCCGGACGGCGGAGCCGCAGACGGCTCGTTCCCAGGAAGCCGACCCGCAGGCAGCGAAGGCAGCGGTCCCGAAGATCGCCGATCCTAAGGCGGCAGCGACGAAGGTGGCCGGGCCGGTAGCTGGCCAGCCCGCCGCGCGGGCGGGCACGGAGCGGACGGGGGCGCGGGCGGGCACGGCGGTCCGCCAGCGTGCTGAGCGCCAGCGGGCCGCACGCCAGCGCGAGGCAACCTGAGGGCCGGCCGGAAACTAGTTGGCTTGAGGGCCGGCCGGAAAACTAGCCGGCTGCGGGAGGAACGACCTGTCCAGAACGTGAGACGATGGCATCGAGCCAGCTGGGGGTGGTCTGCTAGCCGGGCGGGTCGGCGGGCTGCGCGACGCGCTTGGTGGCGTGCCCGGCGGGCCCAGGCCCCGCTAGCGGCGGCCCCGCGGGCCCGGAAAGGGGCGACCAGCCGTCGCCCGGCGCGTAGGCCCTGACCACCCGGGCCGGGACACCCGCCGCCACGCACCGGTCGGGCACCGTGCCGCGGACCACCGAGCCGGCCGCGATCACGACGTTGCGGCCGATGCACGCGCCCGGCAGCACGACCGCGCCGGCCCCGAGCCAGCTCCCCGAGCCGATGCGGACGGCCGCGTTCACCGGCATCTGCCTGCCGATCGGGACCTCCGGGTCGGCGTACCCGTGGTTCTGGTCGGTGATGTAGACGTACGGGCCGGTGAACACGTCGTCCCCGATCACCAGCGAGTGGTGCGCGACGACGTGACTGCCCCGGCCGATCACGCAGCGGTCCCCGATCCGCAGCACCGGCACCGGGCCGAGGTCCTGGCCGGGCACCATCCCGGCGGACAGGGTCACGAAGGCGGCGATGAGGGTGTCCTCGCCGACCGTGATCCAGCGCTCCCCGAAGACCGAACCGGGCGGGAAGGCCGCCATCGAGCCGCGGCCGAACGCCGCGAACCGCTGCCCGGCCGGGGTATCCGCGGTCACCGCCCCGGCCCGCTGCGCCGCCTCCCATCCCCAGTGCGCCGCCCGCCACCGCAACTGGCGGAGCCAGGCCGTTTTCACCGGGGCGCCGAGGCCGAAGCGGCCAGCTGACCGCAGGCGCCGTCGATCTCGCGGCCCCGGGTGTCCCGCACCGTGACCGGGACGCCGTGTGCCTCCAGACGGCGGACGAACTCGCGCTGCGCGGCGGGCCGCGACGCGGTCCACTTCGACCCGGGCGTGGGGTTGAGCGGGATCAGGTTGACGTGCGCGAGCCGCCCGGCCAGCAGCGAGCCCAGCAGATCGGCCCGCCAGGCCTGGTCGTTGATGTCCCTGATCAGGGCGTACTCGATCGAGACGCGGCGGCCGGTGGCCGCGGCGTAGTCCCATGCGGCGCCCAGCACCTCGGCGACCTTCCACCGCCGGTTGACCGGCACCAGCGTGTCGCGCAGTTCGTCGTCCGGGGCGTGCAGGGATACGGCAAGTGTTACCGAGAGACGTTCGGCGGCGAGCCGGGCGATGGCCGGCACCAGGCCCACCGTGGAGACGGTGACCGAGCGCTGGGAGATCCCCATGCCCTCGGGCACCGGATCTGTCAGCCTGCGCACGGCCGCCAGCACGCTGGCGTAGTTGGCCAGCGGCTCCCCCATGCCCATGAACACCACGTTGGAGACCCGGCCGGGTCCACCCGGGACCTGGCCGGCCGCGAGCAGCCGCGCACCGGCCACCACCTGGGCGACGATCTCGGCCGTGGACAGGTTACGGGTCAGGCCGGCCTGGCCGGTCGCGCAGAACGGGCAGGCCATGCCGCAGCCGGCCTGGGAGGACACGCACATCGTGACCCGGTCCGGATAGCGCATCAGCACCGACTCCACCAGCGCCCCGTCGAACGTGCGCCACAGCGTCTTTCGCGTGGTCCCGTCGTCGCAGGACAGCTCGCGCTCGGCGGTCAGCAGCCGGGGCAGCAGGGCGCGGGCCAGCGGGTCACGGGAGGCCAGCGGCAGGTCGGTCATCTCGTCGGCCTGGTCGGTGTACCGGCCGAAGAAATGCCTGGACAGCTGGCTGGCCCGGAACGGCGGCTGGCCGAGCCCGGCCACCACGGCCCGCCGCTCGGCCAGCGGCAGGTCAGCCAGGTGACGCGGCGGCCGCGCCGTGCTTCTTCCCGGCGCCCGGCGGCCGCTGGCCAGGGTGAGTGGCACTGGTCCGGCCGGTTCTGGCGAACCCGCCGGGTCTGGTGCCGTCGAGGACGAAGGTGACACCCAACTCCGTTCGGACATAAAAGAGAATTTTCCTGCTGCCACACCAGGATAGGGCGCAGGATGCGCGGCCACGGCGACCTTTCGAGGCGAACGGTTTGTGCGGCGCAGCGGAGTCAGTACATTTCGTGTCATGGGCATGCCGCATGCAGAATCTGTCGGGCCGGGCCAGCCGCGGCCGCCGGTTACGCTGCTCGAGAGTTTCAGCCCCTACGGGAGCCGCAGGGTGACCGTCGAATACGACGGCCTGACCACGGCCGCCTACCTGCATGACGACACCTCCGCGATATCAGCCACCTGGATCGCCAACCACCGGCCTGCCCCGGAGTCCACCGACCAGGCCAGGCTGGACGCGGGGCGCGCGCCGCTGATGCCCGCCGCGCGAACCAAGCACCCGGCCGGCCGCCCGCCGCTGCAGGCGGGTGCGCTGGAAGCGCTGTGGTTCGAGG
Source organism: Streptosporangiaceae bacterium (assembly GCA_052144275.1). GTDB lineage: Bacteria > Actinomycetota > Actinomycetes > Streptosporangiales > Streptosporangiaceae > Palsa-504. The sequence goes on along the minus strand of JBKQQQ010000186.1, from coordinate 9,459 downwards.
AAGGGGACGGGGTCGCGATCCTGGAGCACGGGCGGCCGCTCGCGGTCATCGCGGGCTGGTCCGACATGGATCGCGGCATGCCCGGCTACAGCAGCGACGTGATCGGCCAGACGCCGTTCGGCTGGTCGCTCGACGACGCCATGGAAGGACTCGCCCCCCGGCTGGAGCGGTCCCGGGCCTACTGGCGCTGGCGGCAGTCGCCCAACGGCTGGGGGCAGTTCCAGCAGGCGCTGCTCGGCCACCTGCAGCCGAGGCTCGGGCCGGGCGGGCACTACTGGGACGTGTCCGCCGGTCACCAGCCGCTGGCCGGAGTGACCGAACGGCCCCCGGGTCCGCACCGTCCGTACACCATCTTGTCCACGGTGGGCATGAGCTGCCAGCGGATGCCCGTGGTCGAGCAGGTGCTCGACGACCCGAGCGGATACGCCAGGATCGAGCTCGCGATCGCCACCACGCTGCCGAGCGCGCAGGCGGCCCGGGTGTTCCTGTGGCTCGCGACCTACCCCTGGCACGCGGTGACCTGGTTCGGGCCCGGCCATAGCGTCCGCTGGTACCATGAGCCCTCGACGTTCCCGCTGGGCGAGGGCGAGTCTTTTGGGGCGGTGCTGCTGCTCGACTCCCCCGGCTCGCTGACCGGTCCCGAACCGCCGGATCTGTCGGGTTTCACCTTCGGCGGGGACCCGGTCCGGTGGCTGTGGATCGTCCCGATCTCGGAACGGGATCGTCAGCTGGCCAAGGAACGCGGCTCAGCCACCCTGGTCAGCCGGCTCGCCGCGGAGCAGCGGAGCTGGATCGTCGGGCCGCAGCCGTAGGGGCTACTCCCCTCGCCGCGGCGAGTAAAACTAGCGAACGGGAATGAAAAGGAAGAGAAGCAGCCACATCACGGGGGCCACGACCAGGAGCGAGTCGAGCCGGTCCAAGATGCCGCCGTGCCCCGGCAGCAGCGTGCCCATATCCTTGATCTCGAGGTCCCGCTTGATCATGGATTCGACCAGGTCGCCGAGGGTCGCCGCGAGCACCGTCGCCGCCCCGGTGAGCAGGCCCTGCCACACGTGGCCGTGCAGCAGCAGCGTCACCGTCAACGCGCCGCCGACCAGGCAGGCGACGGCCGAGCCGGCGAAGCCCTCCCAGGTCTTCTTCGGGCTGACCACCGGAGCCATCGGATGACGGCCGCCACGGCCGAACGTGATCCCGGCGAAGTAACCGCCGATGTCGCTGCAGATGGTCACGATGATGAAGGTCAGTACCCGCCGCGGGCCGTCGGCGGGAGACAGCATGGCCATCACGAACGACGCGAGGAACGGCAGGTAGATCAGGGCGAAGACGCCGGCGGTCACGTCCTTGACGTAGCCGGAAGGGCCGCCGGGCAGCCGCCAGGCGAAGATGACCACCACGGTCAGCGCCAGCGCGGCCAGCGCGGCCCGGGATCCCAGCCAGTACATGCAGGTCAGTACCGCGGCTCCGCCGGCCGCCACCGGGATCACCGGGATGTTGATTTTGTGCTTGCTGTGGGCGAGGGCCGAGGTTAGTTCGGTCAGGGCCACTGCGATGGCCGCTCCTAGGTAGATCAGGAACGTCGCCTTGACGGTGAGCAAGGTGAGAATTACCAGACCGCCGAGGGCCGCGCCCACGCCGATCGCGGCGGGGAGGTTGCGCCCGGCCCGTGACACCTTTTTGGGCGCCTCGGGCGCGTTTGCGGCCTGGGGCGCGTTTGCGGCCTGGGGCGCCTCGGGCGCGTTGGCGGCCTCGGGCACTTGGGGGGCTCCGGGGGTTGCGGGCGGCTGGAGGGTCTCGGGTCCTTGAGCGGCCGTGACGCCCGTGGGGTTCCCGGGTTCCATGGGGTCTCTGGGGTCTCTGGGGTCTCTGGGGTCCGGTCCGGCTGGATCGATGGCCAACTAGACCTCGAGGAGCTCGGCTTCCTTGTGCTTGAGCAACTCGTCCACCTGCGCCTCGTAGGTGTGGGTGAGGTCATCGAGCTCACGCTCGGCCCGGCGAACGTCGTCCTCGCCCGCGTCCCCGCTCTTGATCATCTTGCTCAGCGTGTCCTTGGCGTGGCGCCTGATGTTCCTGATGGCGACGCGCCCGTCCTCGGCCTTGTGGCGGGCGGTCTTGATGTACTCACGCCTGCGCTCTTCGGTCAGCTCGGGCAGGACGATCCTGATGATCGTGCCGTCGTTCGCCGGGTTGACGCCCAGGTCGCTGTTCCTGATGGCCCGCTCGATCCCCGCCAGCGAGTTCTTGTCGAACGGCTGGATGACCACCATCCTCGGCTCGGGCACGTGAAACGAGGCCAGCTGGTTCACCGGGGTCTGCGTGCCGTAGTAATCGACCGTGATCTTGCTGAACATGCCCGGATGCGCACGACCGGTGCGGATGATGCTGAAATCTTCCTTGGCGACCGTGACCGCCTTGTCCATCTTCTCCTCGGCTTCGAGGAGGGTGTCATCGATCATTGTTCGGCTCCGTTGTGCTCGCCATGCCTAAGCGAGCTTAGCTGTCCGCCGGCCTTAATCCGCATGATCCCCGCGGTATTCGCTCCCGTTGTCTTCGCCTTGGCCGTCCTAATCGCCCTTGCCGTCCTGGTCGTCCTGGTCGTCTTGGCGGCAGATCAGCGTGCCGACCTCCTCGCCGCGGATGGCCCGGACCACGTTCCCCTCGTCCATCAAGGCGAACACGACGATGGGCAGCCCGTTGTCCATGCACAGGCTGACCGCCGTGGTGTCCATCACCTTCAGTTCTCGGCTGAGGTACTCGCTGTAGTCCAGCCGGTTGAAGCGGACCGCATCCGGCGTGGTGTGGGGATCCGCGTTGTAGACCCCGTCGACCTTGGTGCCCTTGAGGACCGCGTCGGCACCGATCTCCAGCGCCCGCTGCGCCGCGGCCGTGTCGGTCGAGAAGTAAGGCGCGCCGAGCCCGGCCCCGAAGATCACCACCCGGCCCTTTTCCAGGTGCCGGATGGCCCGGCGCGGGATGTAGGGCTCCGCCACCTGGCCCATCGTGATGGCCGTCTGCACCCGGGTTTCCACGCCGAGCTTCTCCAGCACATCCTGCAGGGCCAGGCAGTTGATGACCGTGCTGAGCATGCCCATGTAGTCGGCGCGGGCCCGGTCGATACCCCGCTCGGCCAGGGCCGCGCCGCGGAACATATTGCCGCCGCCGACCACCGCGGCGACCTGCACTCCGTCCTTCACCGCGGCGATGATCTCCGCCGCCAGGTGGGCCACCACGTCCGGCGAGATGCCCAGGGGCTCAGAGCCCGCGAACAGCCCGCCGGACAACTTCAGCACCACCCGGCGCCAGCTCGGGTGAAGCACCCCCGCGAGTCCAGGCTCCCGCGCCTCCGGCATCAGGCGCAGCCTCAGGCCTGGCCGACCTGGAATCTGGCGAAGCTCGTCACGCTGACACCACTGCCCGCCAGAACCTGCTTGATCGCGGTCTTCGGGTCCTTCACGAACGCCTGCTCGGTGAGCACGACATCCTTGAAGTAGGCGTTCAGCCTGCCTTCCACGATCTTGCCGATGGCCTGCTCCGGCTTGCCCTCGTCGCGCGTGATCTGCTCGGCGATCCGGCGCTCCTTCTCGACGACGTCCGCGGGAACGTCGTCGCGGACCACGTACAGCGGCCGCATGGCGGCGATCTGCTGGGCGAGGTCCTTGGCGACCTCGGCGTTGTCCTTGTCGAGCTGGACCAGGACGCCGAGAGTGGGCGGCAGCGCCGCGTCACTGCGGTGCAGGTAGCTCTCCACGTACCCGCCCTCGAACCGGGCGAACCGGCCGAGCTCGAGCTTCTCCTTCAGGCTCGCGCCCGCTTCCTCGATGAGCTGCTGGACGGTGGTGCCCGGCCTGGCCTCCGTGGTCAGCAGGGACGGCCGGTCGGTGACTTCGGCCTTCAGGGCGGCGGCGGCGATCTCGGCAGCCACCTGCTGGAACAGGTCCGTCTTGGCGACGAAGTCCGTCTCGCAGTTCAGCTCGACGAGCACGCCGACCCGGTGCCCATCCAGTTCGGCCGCTACCAGGCCATTGGCCGCAGTGCGGGTGGCCCGCTTGTTCACGTCCTTGGCGCCCTTGAGGCGGAGCAGCTCGACCGCGGCCTCCAGGTCGCCGCTAGCCTCCTGGAGTGCGTTCTTGCAGTCCATCATGCCGGCGCCGGTCTGCTCGCGCAGCCGCTTCACGTCGGCGGCGGTGAAATTCGCCATGTCCTCGTCTCTCACTCAGATACTTCGTCGGTGCCCGCAGTCGCGTCGGTGCCCGCAGTCGCGTCGGTGCCCGCGGTCGCCTGCTCGTCCTGCGCGGCGGGGGCGGCATGCTCGGCGGGGGCAGCCTGCTCGACGGGGGCGGCCTGCTCGGCGGGGGCGGCCTGGCCGTCGGCCGCTTCGGCGATGGCCTCCAGGTCGTCCGCTTCGTCGACCGCGGCAGCGGCGTCGCTGGTAATCGCGGATTCAGCAGTGATCTCCGTGTCGGCGGCACCCTCGGCTTCGGCCGCGGCCACGAGCGGCGTGTCGGCGGGCCTCACCACGGCCGCGGAGGCCTCTGCCGCCGCGGGGCTGGCCGCCGAACCCACCAGCAGCTCACGCTCCCACTCGGCCAGCGGCTCCTCGGCGCCCGGCACGCTGCCAGACGGCTTCTCGTCACCGCCGGCCGCGCCCGCGCGGGCGATCAGGCCTTCGGCGACCGCGTCGGCCACCACCCTGGTCAGCAGCGCGACGCTGCGGATCGCGTCGTCATTACCCGGGATCGGGTAGTTGACCTCGTCCGGGTCGCAGTTGGTGTCGAGGATCGCGACCACCGGGATGCCCAGCTTGCGGGCCTCGTTGACGGCGATGTGCTCCTTCTTGGTGTCCACCACCCAGATCGCGCTCGGCACCCGGGTCATGTCCCTGATCCCGCCCAGCGTCCGGTCCAGCTTGTCGTGCTCGCGCCGCAGATGCAGGAGCTCCTTCTTGGTCATGCCGGAGGCGGCCACGTCGCCGAAGTCGATCTCCTCGAGCTCCTTGAGCCGCTGCAGCCGCTTGTACACGGTGGAGAAGTTGGTCAGCATGCCGCCCAGCCAGCGCTGGTTCACGAACGGCATCCCGACCCGGCGCGCCTGCTCGGCGATCGCCTCCTGCGCCTGCTTCTTCGTGCCGACGTACAAGATGGTCCCGCCGTGCGCGACGGTCTCCTTGATGAACTCATACGCCCGGTCGATGTAGTCCAGCGACTGCTGAAGATCGATGATGTAGATGCCGTTACGCTCGGTGAAGATGTAGCGCTTCATCTTCGGGTTCCAGCGCCTGGTCTGGTGACCGAAATGGACACCGCTCTCCAGGAGCTGCTTCATGCTGACGACCTGAGCCACTGGCCCGGCCCCTTTCCTTCGTGCGCCGCGCGTGTTCTCGTGTCGCGACGCTGCTCGGTTGCTTCCTGGTGCCCGTGACTTGACGCGCCTGCGGCCGGCCTGGTGGCCAGCGGACCGAGCGGCGCGTCCCGCCGGGAAGCTTGTCGCCCCGGTGAGCAAACGGGCACGCGATTTAGCCGCCGGGCACGCACCATGATGGTTCGGCTTCGGCGACCGTTCCCAAGGATACTTGACGTTCCCGCCCCGCCACGCATTCCCCAGGTCCCAGCCTCGGTTACCGTGCGCGCGCGCCTCGGCCCCTGCCGTGCGGGCCTCGACCCTGGCGCGCGCCTCGGCCCTGGCGCGCGCCAGGAACGGGTCCCTTGAACAGCATCAATGGAACATCGATGTCGCTATCACGACACCGATGTTCCATCGTGGCGGTTAGGCAGGGCCTCGGGATGCGGCTGGAGGGAACAAAGTTACGGGTGCGCGGACCGGTTGCTAAGCCCGGGGATGGGCCTGACGATAGCTGGACTTGAGGCGCTCGATCGACACGTGCGTGTAGATCTGGGTGGTCGCAGGCGAGGAATGACCGAGGATCTCCTGGACGCTGCGCAGGTCGGCGCCGCCCTCGAGTAGGTGGGTCGCCGTGCTGTGGCGGATGCCGTGCGGGCCGGTATCCCTGGTCGCTCCTGCCTCGCGCAGCCGCTCGTGCACGATCCGGCGGGCCGTGCGCGGGTCCAGCCGGCCGCCGCGGACCCCGAGGAACAGGGCTGACCCGCTGGCCGCCGTGGCGAGCGCGGGACGGCCCGCGGCCAGCCAGCGGTCCACCGCGGCCAGCGCGGGCACGCCGACCGGCACGGTGCGCTCCTTGTCGCCCTTGCCCCGGACCCGCACGGTGCGGCGGCCACGGTCGAGGTGGACCGGATCCAGCCCGCACAGCTCGCTGACCCGGATCCCGGTCGCGTAGAACAGCTCGAGCACGGCGGCGTCGCGAAGGGCGACCGCGGCTTCGGTTGGCTGGCCCGCCGCGTCCGCCGGGTGGCTCGCCGCCGTGGCCGCCTCGGCTTGGCGTCCGGCCTTATCGAGGCCAGCCAGCACGGCCGCCATCTCGTCCTGGCGCAGTACGTGCGGGAGGGTGCGGCGGGTCTTCAGCGTGCCGAGCCGGGGGCCGGGGTCGGTGGCCAGCCAGCCGCGGCGGTACGCGAAGGCGGTGAACGACCTGGCCGCCGCGCCGCGCCTGGCCAGCGTGGCGCGCGCCGCGCCCGACTCGTGCTGGATCGCCAGCCAGCCGCGCAGTTCGGTCACGCCCAGACCTTCCGGCGTGTCAACGCCCTGGCGGCTGGCGTGCTCAAGCATCGAGGAGATGTCACCGGCATAGGCGCGAACGGTGTGCGGCGACAGCGAGCGCTCCGACCGGAGATAGCGCTCGAAGGCGGCCAGCGCCGCGGCCATCGCGGGCGGCAGCGGGCCGGGCGGTCCGGCAACTTCCCCGGCATCCTTCATGTGCCTAGTGTGCACCGCCGATCGTCGGTGGACCCGGAAAGGCCAGGTGACACGCTAATCGTGCGTAATTTCGTATACGGACACGCCGATCGAACTGAAGTTTGACACGCGGGAGCCGTTGCGGCATGGTGATCCATGCGTTCACTTTTTCAAGGCTAACTCGCATCGCGACGGCAGTGCGAACAGGCCGCCGAACGCGCTCGCACCAGCGCATTAGAGAGGGATCGAGCATGGGTCAGAAGACTGTCCGGTTCAGCGACCTGAGCGGCCAGCTCATCATGCATGACGACGCACTGGCACGCATCGTGGTGCACGAGCACCCCGAGCTCGGCGATGGCCCGGTCGAAATCGAGGCACTCACCGAGGAAGCCGAGGCCATGGAGCAGGCCGCCCTGCGGGTGGCGGTCATAGACCTGTACCTGCCGGACGACATCGAGCCGCGCCGCATCGTCATGGAGGCTGACGCCTTCGACAAGCTGGCCACGCAGAACCCGATGGACGAGCTGCTTATCGCCGCCCGGCCGGCCAGGCGCAGCACGAGGTCATCGGCCAACGGCAGCTCACGCGGGGACCGCCTTGACTACGCGACCCGCGAGCACGCGGGCAAGCCCCATAAGGGGAAGATCACCGACGTCGAGAAGCAACTGGTCCGCGATCATCTCGACGAGATCAACGAGCGGCTCGCCGACCAGGGGCTGCGGACGATCAGCCTGTCCGACCCGGAGCATGTCGAGCGTTACGGTCTGCAGCAGCTGGCCAGGGAGCGCAACGCCGAGCTCGAGTTCGACCTCGGCGACGCGAACGAGGCCGAGGGCAAGGCCGGTGGCAAGGCCGGCGGCCGGACCAGGGCGGGCCTGGACGCGGACGCGGAGTTCAGCTTCGAGGACGAGATGGCGGCCGAGGTCGCGTAGCGGCCTCGGGCACAGGGCGGCCGGAGGGCCTGCGCAGCGGCCGGGTCAGCTGTGCCTGCGCAGGCGCCAGCCGCCGTCGCCGCGTTCGATGAAGCCGTATCCGGCTAGCCGTCCCAGGCAGCGCAGCACGGTGTCGAGGTCCACTCCCGCGTCGACCGCGATCGTCGAGGTTCCTGCGCCGCCCCGCGCGGGCAGCGCGTCAAGCACCCTGGCGCTATCGATGTCGAGGTCGTCGCGGGAAGGCCCTGAGTCCGGAGCCGGCGGCCCAGAGACCGGCACGGACGCCGCCTCCGGGCCGCCGTCGGGCGCGAGCGCAGCCGGCAGGCCTAGCGGTGAGAGCAGCTCGATGATGTCGGCCGCGCGCGTGACGCAGGTGGCGCCCCATTCCCTGATGATCCGATGGCATCCGGCAGACTGGGCCGAAGTCACCGGGCCGGGCACGGCCATCAGTGGTTTGCCCAGGTTGGCAGCGTGCCGTGCGGTGTTCAGGGCTCCGCTGCGCTCGCCCGCCTCCACGATCACGGTGCCGCAGGCGAGGGCGGCGATGGCCCGGTTGCGGACCAGGAACCGCATCCTGGCCGGATGGCGTCCCGGCGGCCATTCGCTGACCACGAGGCCCTGGGCGGTGATCGCCGCGAACAGGTCCGCGTGACCGGCCGGGTAAGGGTAATCAACCCCGCAGGCCAGCACCGCGATCGTGGTTCCCGCCGCGGCCAGCGCGCCGCGATGTGCGGCGGCATCGATGCCGTAAGCCCCGCCCGAGACAATCGCCCAGCCCTGTTCGGCAAGGTCAGCGGCGATTTCGCCGGCGACGTGCCCGCCGTACCCGGTGGCGGCCCGCGACCCCACGATCGACACCGAACGGACGCAGGCCACGTGCAGGTCCGCATTCCCCCGCAGCCACAGCGCGTACGGGCGGGCCTGGCCGAGCTGGTCAAGCACGCCGGGCCATTCGGCGTCCCCGGGGCAGATCAGCCTGATGCCGTCGCTACAGGCACCCGCGATGCCCTCCTCGTCCGGCAGCCGGGGCAGCCGGACCCGCCAGCGGCAGAGCGCGCGCCCGAGCGCTGTCCTGCTCGCCGGGCTGTCGCCGCAGCCGGGACCGGTCCCGGGCAGCATGTCTGCCTTGATCGCAGCCAGCACCTCGGCAGGCTCGCAGATCCCGAGCAGGGCACCGAGCGCGGGATCGCCGGGCTCGGCCAGGTAGGTGAGCGCGGCCCGGGCCAGCTTTTCCTCGCTGAGCTTGACCGGCGAGGTCGCCTGGCTCACCGCCGCACCCCGAGCCACAGGCCGAGCGCAGCTTCGCAGTCGTCGCTGGTCGGCCGGGGCCGCCCGGCCAGGTCGGCGATGGTCCAGGCGACGCGGATGACCTTGACGACGCCACGTGCGCTGATCTGGCCGCGCTCCAGGGAGCGTTCCACCGCGGCCAGCGAACCTGGCGCGGGCGGCCAGGCCCGGCGCAGCTCCGATCCTGGGACCTCGGCGTTCAGGCGCCATGGAGTGCCGCGCAGCCTGTGGGCGGCGCGGTCCCTGGCCTGGATCACTCGCAGCGCCACGGTCCGGCTTGACTCGGCGAAGGTCCGGTCGTTCAGCAGTTCTCTGCGGCCAACCGGCTCGAGCTCGATCTTCACGTCGATGCGATCGAGCAGTGGGCCCGAGATCCGTCCCAGGTACCGGCGGCGCATGGCCGGGCTGCAGCGACAGCCATCAGCCGGCCCCGCCA
>JBKQQQ010000185.1:0-7998 GCA_052144275.1 Streptosporangiaceae bacterium | reverse complement strand
CAGTGGGACAACCGGGACGGCGGCCCGATGCGAGTCTGGATGCCCCAGGGCTAGCTAGGGCCGGACGCCGTAGAGGTGCTCGAGGGCGAGCTGGTCGAGGTGCTCGTAGGCCAGGCCGCGCTTGGCCAGCGTGTCCACGTCGGCGCTGGACTCGCGGACGTCGCGCCAGGTCTCACCGGGGGCTAGCGTGGGCGAGCCGAGCTCGGCCACGCCTGAGGCGCGTAGCGCCTCGGCCACCTCCGGGTCGGCCCGGAACGCCCGCACCTTGGCCCGCAGGATCAGGTAGTTGCGCATGCAGGCGGCGGCGGACGCCCAGACTCCCTCGTCGTCCTCGGTCCGCGGCGGCTTGTAGTCGAAATGCACCGGGCCGCCGTACCCGCCGGCCTCGAGCGTGTCCACCACCCAGAACGCGCCGCGCACGTTCCCGGCGCCGAACCGCAGGTCCTGGTCGTACCGCGGCCCGTGCTGGCCGTTCAGGTCGATGTGGAACAGCTTGCCGTGCCACAGCGCCTGGGCGATCCCGTGCGCGTAGTTCAGGCTGGCCATCTCCTCGTGCCCGATCTCAGGGTTCACCCCGACCATGTCGCCGTGCTCGAGTGAGTTGATAAAGGCCAGCGCGTGCCCGACCGTCGGCAGCAAGATGTCGCCGCGCGGCTCGTTCGGCTTGGGCTCGATCGCGAACCTGATGTCGTAGCCCTGCTCGCGCACGTACGCGCACAGCAGGTTCAGGCCCTCGGCGTAGCGGTCGAGAGCGGCCCTGATGTCCTTGGCGGCCCCGGACTCCGCGCCTTCGCGCCCGCCCCAGAAGATGTAGGTCCTGGCGCCGAGGTCGGCGGCCAGGTCGAGGTTGCGCATCACCTTGGCCAGGGCGAACCGCCTGATCTCCCGCTCGTTGGCGGTGAACGCCCCGTCCTTGAACATCGGGTGGCCGAACAGGTTAGTAGTGGCGGTCGTCACGACCAGCCCGGTTTCGGTCAGCGCCTTGCGGAACGCGCCGATCCGCTCGTCCCGCTCGGCGGGGGTGGCGTCGAAGGCGAATACGTCGTTGTCGTGAAAGTTCACCCCGTAGGCGCCCAGTTCCGCCAGCTTGTACACGGCGCGTTCGGCGGGCATGGGCGGCCGCACGGCCGAGCCGAACACATCCACTCCCTGCCACCCGACCGTCCAGATGCCGAACGAGAAGCGGTCCTCACGCGCTGGAACGAAATCCGTGCTCACCGGCCGATCCTTTCCTGTCGTGACACTCCTACCTTCCCATCCTTCCACCCGCCGGGCCCGAGCGCCGTTTCATGATCGTGGCCAGTTCGGGGCAGATAGCGCCCATTCCTGGCCAGGATCATGAAGTTTCCTGGCCAGGATCATGAAGTCCCGGCACCGCCCCAGGCGACCGTGCCGTCGCGCAGGGCGGCGTACCGCTCGCGGACCAGCGGGACCGGCTCGGCGGTGTACTCGGCGCTTGCCCCCGCCAGTGGCCACGAAGGAGGCTCAGCCGCGCCGGACAGGGCCCAGGCGGCCTGCCGGGCCGCGCCTAGGGCGACATACTCCGCGGGCTCGGGCACCGTCACCGGCACGCCGAAGATCGCCGGGGCGATCGCGCGGATGGCCGGCGACCGGGCGCCGCCGCCGATGAGGATCACCCGCTGCGCCGTGATGCCGCAGTCGGCCAGGTTGTCGATGGCGTCCGCGAGCGAGCAGAGCACCGCCTCGACCGCGGCCCGCGCGAGGTTCTCCTGCGTCGTGTTGGCGCTGGTCAGCCCGCACAGCACGCCGCTGGCATCCGGCCGGTTCGGGGACCGCTCGCCGTCCAGGTAGGGCAGCAGCGTCAGGCCCTGCGCCCCGGGGGGCGCGGCCAGTGCGAGGCGGTCCAGGCCATAGACGTCGGTGCCGAGCATGCGGGCCGTGACCGTCAGCACCCGGGCCGCGTTGATGGTGGCCACCAGCGGCAGGAACCGCCCGGTGGCGTCGGCGAAGCCGGCCACGGCCCCGGTCTCGTCGGCGGCGGGCTCGGCCGCGACCGCGTACGCGGTGCCCGAGGTGCCGATGGAGACGACCACCTCACCGACGCCGAGACCCAGGCCGAGCGCCGCGCCCATGTTGTCCCCGGTACCGGCGGACAGCGCCGCGCCGCCAGGAGTCCAGGCTACGATCTCGGCCGGTGCGGCGATCCGCGGCAGTCCGGCCGGCTTGCCCAGCGCGGCCTCAGCCAGTTCCGGCAGCCAGCGGCCGGTGGCGGGGGAGAAGTAGCCGGTACCCGAGGCGTCGCCGCGGTCGGTAGCGGGCGCGTGGGCCCGGTCGCCCAGCCGCCAGGACAGCCAGTCGTGCGGCAGCATCACGTGCGCGGCCCGGGCGGCGGAGTCCGGTTCATGGTCGGCCAGCCAGCGCAGCTTGGTGACCGTGAACGAGGCCGTCGGGACGCTCCCGGTCAGCTGCGCCCAGTACCTAGGGCCGCCCATCTCGTCGATCAGCGCCGCCGCCTGCGGCGCCGAGCGCACGTCGTTCCAGAGCAGGGCCGGCCTGACCACCTGGCCTGCCTCGTCGACGACGACCATGCCGTGCTGCTGCGCGGCCACCCCGATGGCGTCGGCGCGGTTGAGCAGTCCCTCTCCCGCCTGGGCCAGCGCCCGCCACCACAGTTCCGGGTCGCACTCGGTACCGTCCGGATGCGGGGCGGTGGACTGGCCGACGATGGCGCCGTCGTCGGCCTGGCAGAGCAGCACCTTGGTGGACTGAGTGGACGAATCGACACCAGCGACAAGCATCTGCGGCTCCCAGCTCACGGTGGTTGCGACCCACCATAACGTGGTCTGCCCCCACCGCAGGGCCAACCTGGGACGGGTCAGGACAGCATCCGGCCGCTCCCGATGAGCCCCACGCCAATCACCTCCTCACCGCCCTGCGCCACTGGCCGGCAGCTCCGGCGACACCCCGGGCCCGCGGCCCGGCCATGTCCGCCGAAGCTTTACTTGAAAAGTAAATAAATCCCTGTGACCTGGGACCGCACGAGGTGCACGTTACAAATGAACGTGCATTTGGTCTTGCATTCACCGCGGAATCTCGGGCAGGATGTGATTTGCGTCAATCATCTGGGGTTGCCGCACTACAGCTTCGCGGGGTCGCGATGGGCTTGAGCCAAGTAGGGTTGCCGACACGAACCAAGGTTGATCCTGCCGTTCGTCGGCCGCTTGACTTGACCGCCAGGCTGCAGTGCGCCCCTGGGCGCCCACGTGTGGTCCGGATGCCTTCTGACTGGTGGGACTCACCTGCCGTGGCGGCGTGCCCCCTCAGCGCCGGAGCCCAGTCCGGCCGGACCGCGAGGAAGTTCACCCGGAACACGCTCAAAGAGTGGGGCCTGGCTTCGCTCGCCGATGACGCGGAAGCGATCGTGGGTGAATTCGTGGCCAACGCGGTGTCGCACGCCGCGCGGTCCGCGGAGTCGGGGCAGCCGCTCGGCCTGCGGTTGCTCCGCCGGACCGGCGAGGTCATGTGCGCCGTGCTCGACCCGTCGGACATCGCCCCGGTGCTCCGGATGCCGGACCGCAACGAAGAAGCAGGCCGCGGCCTGCAGATGGTGGACGCGCTGAGCGACGTCTGGGGCTGGAGCCCCGTCACCGGCCGCGGCAAGGCCGTGTGGGCCATCTTGTTCTGCGCGTTATCCACAATGTTAGCGCTCACCTGACCACCTAAGGCCCCAGCGTAGCGCCAGGCCGTGCCCTGGGCTACCCTCAGTCAGCACACGCGCAGTGCTCGTCTCAACAGCGCTTGTCTCAACAGCGGGAGGCCATCCACCGATGCCCTGGACCTGGCGGTACGAAAAGGCAGACGGCACCGTGATCACCACCGATGAGCTGCAGGAGGCCATCTTCGCCAGCCAGGGCGACGCGGAGAGCTGGCTCGGGGAGAACTGGCGCGCGCTGCTCGCGGCCGGGGTGGATCAGGTCTCGCTACTCGACGACACCAGGACCGAGTACGGCCCGATGAGCCTGCACCCGGACGACTAGGCCTAGGGGCCGCGACGACTAGGTGTCCAGGGCAGCGACGACTAGGCCTAGGGCCGCGAGGCCGGGCTGGCGGTCTGGGCCGGGTCGCGGATGGCCACGTCGCCGAGCGCCTCGTCGATCCGGCTCATCAGCCCGGCGTCCAGCCGAACCCCCGCCGCCTTGACGTTCTCCCGCACCTGTTCGGGCCGGGTGGCGCCGACGATGGCGGCGGATACGTTCTGGTTCTGCAGGGTCCACGCCACGGCGAGCTGAGCCAGCGAGAGCCCGGCCTCGTCCGCGAGCGGCCTGAGCCGCTGTATCGCGGTGAGCGTGTCGTCGTTGAGCAGCCGTTTGATGAAGCGCGAACCCGTGGGGTCGGTGGCGCGCGAGTCCGCCGGCGGCGCCGCACCGGGTGAGTACTTGCCGGTCAGCACGCCCTGCGCGATCGGCGAGAACACGATCTGCCCGATGCCTTCCTTCTCGCACAGTGGCACCACCTCGGGCTCGATGACCCGCCACAGCATGTTGTACTGCGGCTGGTTCGACACGATCCGGTCCAGGCCGAGCTCGTCGGCCACCCGGAGCGCGGCCGCGATCTCTTCCGCACGCCACTCGGACACGCCGATGTACAGGACCTTGCCCGCGCGGACCAGGTCGTCGAAGGCGCGCATGGTCTCTTCGATCGGCGTCTCGTGGTCGTACCTGTGCGCCTGGTACAGCTCGACGTAGTCGGTCTGCAGCCGGCGCAGCGAGGCGTGCAGCGACTCGGTGATGTGCTTGCGCGACAGGCCGCGGTCGTTCGGCTTGTCGCCGGTCGGCCAGTACACCTTGGTGAAGATCTCGAGCGATTCGCGGCGTACCCCGTGCAGCGCCCGGCCGAGGACCTCCTCCGCGCGCCCGCCCGCGTAGGCGTCGGCGGTGTCGAACGTGGTGATGCCCTCGTCGAGCGCGGCCCGCACGCATTCGGCCGCCGCCTGCTCCTCGACCTGGTCGCCGTGGGTGATCCAGTTCCCGTAAGCGATCTCGCTGACCATCAGGCCGCTCTTGCCAAGGTGTCGGTATTCCATGATCCCTAACTCTAGGGCCAGTCAGATCTTGGCGCCGGGTCCGACCCGGGGGGCCGGCACCCGGAACCTGCGGATCTGCAGCGCGCGCATCACCGCGTACGTGGTCAGGCCCCGGGTGGACTCGCCGGGCAGCCGTTCGGCGACCAGCTTGTGCAGGCTGCGCCGGATCAGCAGGGCGTCCATCGCGATGACCACGATCAGCACCAGGACCAGCGGAGAGATGATCTCCTGCAGCCCCTTGTTCTTCAGGAACACGGCGGCGAGCAGGAGCACGAGGATGTACATGTAGTACTCGCTGGCCCGGCGCTTGGAGTCGACGAAGTCGCGGGTCAGGGCGCGCGCCGGGCCGCGGTCGCGGGGGTTGAGCGCCCACGCCTCGCCCCGCTTCATGGCCTCGTACTTAGTGGCCCGGGTGGTGCGGGCCTTCGCCTTGTCCTCGGGCGTACGCGGCGCGGCCGGAGCGCGCGACCCGGTGATCGGCTGGCGCCGCTTGGCTTCGGCTTCGCTGCGCTTGGGCGTGGGCCGCCCCTTGGCCGCCTCGGCGGGGGAGCGGGGTTTACTGTCTGCCGGGCCGTCCGGGCTCTGCGCGCCCGGGGAATCCTGGGCCGTGCCGTCCGTCGCCCCGGCGCTACGGCGTCGGAACACGCGCTCAGCTTAGTCTTCTTGGGGGGCGGTGGGGCCAGCACCACCCCGCGCCGGGGGGCGCACGTGGTAGCTCGCAATGCGGGAAACCGCGTAGGGTGGAATGCGACTAGTCGCACGGGCTCGTCCGCCGTCTAGCCGGGTGCCCGGCCTGAGTTTCGGCCCGGTCGCGCGGCCTGGTGGCGGCGTAGAAGTTAACTGAAGGGGACGGCCGCGCGTATGGGCGTGATGAAGCGAGTCTCACTTGTCTTCAAGGCCAAGGCCAACAAGGCCCTGGACAAGATGGAAGACCCTCGTGAGACCCTGGACTACTCCTACCAGCGGCAGCTCGAGTTGCTGACGAAGGTCCGCCGTGGGGTCGCGGATGTCGCCACGTCGCGCAAGCGCGTCGAGCTGCAGATGAACCAGCTCCAGCAGCAGGCCAACAAGCTTGAGGACCAGGCGCGCAAGGCGCTCGGGATGGGTCGTGAGGACCTCGCCCGGGCCGCGCTCGAGCGCAAGGCGTCGGCGCAGAGCCAGCTCAACGATCTGCAGGTGCAGTACGCCCAGTTGCAGGGCGAAGAGGAGAAGCTGACGGTCGCCTCCCAGCGGCTGCAGTCCAAGGTGGATGCCTTCCGCACCAGGAAGGAGACCATCAAGGCCACCTACACCGCGGCCGAAGCGCAGACCAGGATCAACGAGGCGTTCTCCGGCATCTCGGAAGAGATGGGCGACGTCGGCATGGCGATCCAGCGGGCCGAGGACAAGACCGCCCAGATGCAGGCCCGCGCGGGCGCGATCGACGAGCTGATGGCCTCTGGTGCGCTCGACGACGCCGTGGGCGGCCACCGCGACGACATCCAGTCCGAGCTCGACATGATGGCCGCGAGCAGCGATGTCGAGCGGGAGCTGAGCAGGCTCAAGGGCGAGATCACCGCCAGCGCGCCCAAGCAGCTCGAGGGTCCTGGGGTCGAGGCCAACGGCACCAGCCAGGCCACCCAGAGCCAGCCCCAAAGTGCCCAAGGTGTCCAGGATCAGGGCGGCCCGTACGCGCCGCCGCCGCCGCCCGCCCAAGCCCAGCCGGCCGGCATCCCGGTGTCCGACCTGCCCGCCGCCGAGCCGCAGGACGGTGAGGGGTCGTGATCGTCAGGATCCTGGGCGAGGGCCAGTTCAAGGTCGACGACGCGGCCACCGCCGAACTGAACCGGCTGGACACCGAGCTCGAGGCGGCCGTCAACCACAACGACGAGGCTGCCTTCGCGGCCGCGCTCGACGGCCTGCTGGGCCAGGTGCGTGTGCAAGGTTCACCGCTATCGGCGGATACTCTGGAACCGTCGGATCTGATCCTTCCTCACCAGGACTCGAGCATGGACGAGGTCCGCAAGCTGCTCTCAGACGAAGGTCTCATTCCGGGCTGACGGGGGCGCGGTCCGGTTGGAGGCCAGAGCATACTCGCGGGTAACGTTCGGCTGGCGTTCAGCGTTATACGGGTAGATTTGAGCTATTAAATGGCCCTTGGCCCCGGGCGGGTATAACCAGCCCGGCGGCCGAACGGAGGTGGCGCCATGGCGGCGCGTACGAGGTATGCGCCCGACCGGGGGCTAACGTTGCGGATGACCGCGACCATGTTCCTGCTCGGGCTGGTGTTCGTAGCGTTCGTCGTTGCGATCATCGGCATCGGGGCGGCGTATCACGCGTCTGATGCCGCGATCGTGCTGTTCGCGGTGGTCCTCGGCGGCGGTTTCGCCATCGGGTCGCTGTTCTACTCAGACAAGATCGCGCTGAAGACGGCCGGGGGGCGCGAGGTCGGCCCGAACGACAGGGAGTACGGGGAGTACGCGCATCTCCTGCACGGCACGGTGGACCGGCTGTGCGCGCTCGCCGACATGAAGAAGCCGCGGGTGGCTATCGCCAACACCAGGCTGCCGAACGCCTTTGCGACCGGCCGCAACGCCGACCACGCGGTGCTCTGCGTGACCACCGGCCTGATGGACTTGCTGACCCCGGAGGAGCTCGAGGGCGTCATCGCGCACGAGATGTCGCACGTCGCGCACAAGGACGTCCAGGTGATGACCGCCGCCTCGTTCCTGGCCATCATCGCCGCGCTGCTGATCAGGATCGCCTTCTACGGGGAACTGTTCGGCGGCGGCCGCGGCCGCGGCGGCAATAACCAGAACGCCGGCATCATCATGCTCGCGCTCATGGCGGTGAGCATCGTCGTCTACGCGGTCAGCTTCCTGCTGATCCGGATGCTGTCCAGGTACCGTGAGCTCGCCGCGGACCGCAGCGGTGCGCTGCTCACCGGCCAGCCGAGCGCGCTGAAGAGCGCGCTG
>JBKQQQ010000184.1:0-4743 GCA_052144275.1 Streptosporangiaceae bacterium | reverse complement strand
GTCGGGTTCTCGGCCATGTCGTGTTACGGCGGCCCGATCGAGACGCCGAACATCGACCGGATCGCGAACAGCGGGATCCGCTACACGCAGTGGCACACGACGGCGCTGTGCTCGCCGACCCGGTCCTGCCTGCTCACCGGGCGCAACCACACGCGCAACTCGATGGCCTGCATCACCGAGGCCGCGATCGGGTTCCCGAACGCGAGCGGGACGATCCCGCCGGAGAACGGCATGATCTCCGAGATCCTCGGCGAGCGGGGCTGGAACACCTACATGACGGGCAAGTGGCACCTGTGCCCGACCGTGGAGATGAACGTCGCCTCGACGCGGCGGAACTGGCCGAGCGGCCGGGGGTTCGAGCGCTGGTACGGGTTCCTGGGCGCCGAGACCAACCAGTGGTACCCGGACCTGGTCTACGACAACCACCCGGTGGACCAGCCGAAGTCTCCGGAGGAGGGTTACCACCTCACCGAGGACCTCACCGACAAGGCGATGGAGTTCATCAAGGACGCGAAGTCGGTCGCACCCGACAAGCCGTTCTTCCTGTACTACGCGCCAGGGGCGGCACATGCGCCGCACCACGTCCCGAAGGAATGGGCCGATAAGTTCAAGGGCCGCTTCGACATGGGCTATGAGGCGATGCGGGAGCAGACGCTGGCCCGGCAGAAGCAGATGGGCATCGTCCCGGCCGACACCGAGCTGCCACCTGTCAACCCGATCGGCACCCCGGAGACCCGCAAGGGACCCAAGGGCCAGCCGTTCCCGCCGCTCGACGTCACCCGGCCGTGGGATTCGCTCTCCGCCGACGAGAAGCGGCTGTTCGCGCGGATGGCCGAGGTCTACGCGGGTTTCCTGGCGCACGCCGACCATCACATCGGACGGCTGCTGGACTACCTGGAGGAGTTCGGACTACGCGAGAACACGATGGTGATCGTGGTGTCGGACAACGGGGCCAGCGGCGAGGGCGGCCCCGACGGGTCGGTCAACGAGATGTTGTTCGCAAACGGCATCCCCGACAATATCCAGTCGAACCTGGCCATGATCGACGAGCTCGGCGGGACCAAGACCTACAACCACTACCCGAACGGCTGGGCGATGGCGTTCAACACGCCATTCAAGATGTGGAAGCGGTACGAGTTCAACGGTGGCACCGCCGACCCGTGCATCATCTCCTGGCCCTCGACCACAACCGGCAATGGCGAGATCAGGCACCAGTATCACCACGCGATCGACATCGTGCCCACCATCCTCGACGTTCTCGGCGTCGAGGCGCCGGAAACGATCAAGGGGCACGTGCAGAGCCACTTTGACGGTGTCAGCATGCGCTACAGCGTCGCCGACCCGTCCGCGCCGTCAGCCCGCAGGACGCAGTTCTACTCCATGCTCGGCTCACGCGGGATCTGGCATGACGGCTGGAAGGCGGTCACCACCCACCCGACGCTCAGCGGCTGGAGCGACTTCAACGACGACACCTGGGAGCTGTACCACACCGATGTCGACCGGGCCGAGCTGCACGACCTGGCGGCCGAGCATCCGGAGAAGGTGCGGGAGCTGGTCAACCTGTGGTTCGCCCAGGCCGGCGAGAATGACGCCTTCCCGCTGGATGACCGGTCTCCCCTAGAGATCATTATCACGCCGCGCCCACAGCTGGCCGCGCCGCGTAACCGCTACACCTACTTCCCCGACACCGCGGAGGTACCGGAGGCGCAGGCGGTGAACGTCCGCAACCGGTCTTTCGCGATCGGGGCGCTGGTGGACATCCCTGCCCCGGGAGCGGAAGGCGTGCTGTTCGCACACGGGTCGCGGTTCGGCGGCCATGCCCTGTACGTGAAGGACAACCGGCTGCACTACGTCAACAACTTCGTCGGCATGGCGGAGCAGAAGATCGACAGCACCCAGGACCTGCCCACCGGGGAGAACCTGATCCTGTCGGCCTCTTTCGACAAGGACGGTGAGGACCCGCCCCACGTGTCCACCGGAATCTTGTCCCTGTACCACGGGGACAAGAAGGTCGGCGAGGGCCGGATCAGGACCCAGCCGGGCATGTTCATGCTCGCGGGCGAGGGCCTGTGCGTGGGCCGTGACAGCGGTGAGGCCGTCACCAGCGACTACCCGAACGGATCGCCGCACCGTTTCACCGGCGGCACGATCAAGCGGGTCGCTGTCGACGTCAGCGGTGATCCGTACGTCGACCTCGAACGCGAGGCTCAGGCCATGCTGGCCCGCGAATAGGCACGCGGCGCCGGATGAACCATCCCACCGAGACCCCCGGCCCGGTCCTGACCGTGCCGGGGGCTCCGCTGGCCTTCCACGTGATGGCCAAGCCCACCGGCGCGGTCTGCAACCTGGACTGCGAGTACTGCTTCTTCTTGTCCAAGGAGATGCTGTACCCGGGCAGCCGGTTCCGGATGGCCGAGGACCTGCAGGAGGCCTATATCCGCCAGCTGCTCGAGGGCCACGGCCGGTCCCCCGAGGTGGTGGTCGCCTGGCAGGGCGGCGAGCCCACGATGATGGGCCTGGATTTCTTCCGGCGGTCTATCGAGCTGGAACGCAAGTACGCCGCACCGGGCCAGCGGATCCTCAACACGATCCAGACGAACGGCACCCTGCTCGACGACGAGTGGGGCGCGTTCCTGAAGGAGAACGAATTTCTGGTCGGGATCTCGATCGACGGACCGCGGGCGATGCACGACGCCTACCGGGTGGACAAGGGAGGCAAGCCGACGTTCGACCGGGTGATGCGGGGCCTGGATGTCCTGCGGCGCCACGACGTGGACTGGAACGTGCTGACCACCATCCACGCGGTCAACGGCGACCACGGCCGCCAGGTGTACGCGTTCTTGCGCGATGAGCTGGGCGCGAGGTTCATCCAGTTCATTCCCATCATCGAACGCGCGACCGAGCAGAGCCTGCCGATCGCCGACTCCGGCTGGGGTGGCGGGGTGAAGGGCCGCCCGCTCTACACGCAGGAAGGGAACCTGGTCACCCACCGCTCGGTCGGGCCGCAGCAATACGGGCGCTTCATGATCGACGTGTTCGAGGAGTGGGTCCGGCGCGACATCGGCACCGTCTACGTGCAGATGTTCGACACCGCGCTCGCGAACTTCTACGGCGAGCCCGGCGGGATGTGCGTGCACGCGAAGACGTGCGGGCAGCAGCTGGCCATCGAGCATAACGGTGACCTTTATTCGTGCGACCACTACGTGGAGCCGGGCTACCTGCTCGGCAACATCGGCGACCGGCACATGCTGGAACTTGTGGCCTCCCCCAGGCAGCGCAAGTTCGGGCAGGACAAGTTCGACACGTTGACCCAGTTCTGCCTGGACTGCGACGTGCGCTTTGCCTGCAACGGAGGCTGTCCCAAGGACCGGTTCGCCGTCTCCGGATACGGCGAACCGGGCCAGCATTACCTGTGCCCTGGCTACAAGGCGTTCTTCCACCACGTCGAGGTGCCGATGGCCACAATGTCCGGGTTGCTGCGGGCGAACCGGGCCCCGGCGGAGCTTATGCGGTCCTACGCAGCCCAGGACGCGCGGCGCGGCCGCAACGCACCCTGCAGCTGCGGCGGCGGCCGCAAATGGAAACGCTGCCATGGCGCGCCCCCGGACCCGTCGACAGGCACGCCCGCCACCGCCCGAGGCGGGTAGGCGGTGCAGGCGATCGGCGCGTCGCTGGGGGCTGTCGGCCAGTGGCTACGCTCCGTTCGGCCCGAGCGGTCAAACCTCCGCAGGGAAATGCTGGCCGGGGTGCCAGGTGCCTGGCTCGTCAAGAAGCACGGCGAATGAGCGGACCCCGCCTGCGGCCGAGGCGCACAGGCGGGGTCCAGCACCGGCTTTATCAGCGGCGGCGGGAAACGCGCCGACCGGTGCGCCGTGAGGTCCGGCGGGCGACTCTGCGGGCTCCGAACATTTCATACCTCCGGGTGCTCGTGCTGGCTGACGGTCATTGGTTGCTGGCTGCGCCAGAGGTCTCCAGGTCGTGCAGCATCTTCGCTTCGTCTGCTGCCATCAGCCCGATCTCGACCAGGTCGAGCGGGCTGATGAAGCCGTCGCTGATGCGGAACCCGCCGGCCCGGGCGATGGCGTCCCTGAGCGGGACCGCCCAGTGGTGTTCCAGCAGGATGAGCGCGGCCGCGGAGTTATTCGGGATCTCCTCGAGCACATCCCAGCCCTCCTCCTCGGTGAACACGTGCACGCCACCCGCGGCGGCGACCTCCTCGGCGCCCGTGAGCGCGCCCGCCTCGGCCCCCTCCTCCCCCTCGATACCCAGGCCGATCAGGGCGCCGATCTTGGTGCCGAGCTCGATAGCCTCGCTCTCAGAGAGGTTGCTGAGGTGCTCTACCTCTATTTCCCCGTCGGCGTCCTTGTAGACGGCCAGCGAGTCGATGACGCGGATCATGTCGCTCGCACGGAGCCGTTCGAGTTCGGCGATGATCTCGCTGTGGAAGTCTGGATTCCTGAATCCCAGGACAATGAGCTGCACTGGCCCAATCGCCATTGTTTACGCCTCTTTCATCCGGTCCGGTCTCTACCCGCCAGCATCCAGGCCCGGCGGGCAGCAGCGCGTCACCCGGCCAGGGTGAGACCGGCGGGGTTCATGGACGCGCCGCTGACCGGGCTGGCGAACAACCCGAGCGGTGCGACCGTCGGACCGCCGGGATGGCGGCGTTGTGGCCGATGCTTCGGTGGTGGCGTGTGCTATGGAATTCTGCCGGGAATTTCGTTCAAAGCGTCTCCGTCGGTG
>JBKQQQ010000183.1:0-6351 GCA_052144275.1 Streptosporangiaceae bacterium | reverse complement strand
TCACCGTCGACCGCGACGGCCAGGTGCACCTCGCCTACCGGCCGACGAACGACACCGAGGCCGACCGGCTGTACCACGAACTCAGGACAGTGCTCAACCACGTCGGGATCGCCGCCCACCACGTCCTCGGCAAGAACTTCTACGCCAGCATGGACGTACCCGTGGCCGGCGTCGCCCACCAGGCCGGCACCTGCCGTTTCGGCACCGACCCGGCCACCTCCATCCTCGACGTCAACTGCAAAGCACACGAGGTCGACAACCTGTACGTCGTCGACACGAGCTTCTTCCCGAGCATCGGAGCCGTGAACCCCGCGCTCACCGCCATGGCCGCTGACGGGAAATCGCCCTCAGAAGGGTATGACGCACCCAGACGGCTCCAACAGAATCGGGAACTAGCCGCTCAGCATCACGAATGAGCGCGCTGTTGTGCTCGCCATCCTGGCTCGGATCGATGACCGCAGAGCAAGACAGGTACCGCGGAGAGGGCATATGTGATGAGGCGTGTTTTCCCGAACTCGCCAGTACCTGAAGGGGAGTCTTCATGAGCTCATCGACCGAGTCGGCCGCGTCACCCCCCGTCACTGAGCAACGGGAGTTCTGGGTCCTGATGGGTTACGCGGTGGTACTCGGGGTGTTCGGCGCGTTCGCCGCCTTGGTCTTCGTCGGAGTGATCAAGTTCGGGGGCAAGTGGTACGACGATTCCAATCCGCGCTGGTTTGGCGGGCACTGGTGGTGGGTGGCGGTCGCCGCAGCGGCCGGTGTGGTGGTCGGCCTGCTGCGCCGCCTGACCCGGCTGCCTGAGCAGGTTCCCGGCTTGTTCGCCGAGCTGCAATCCGAGCATGTCGACCTGGGACTGGTGCCGGGGGTCGTGGCCGTGTCGGCGGTGTCGCTGATCGGCGGCGCGAGCTTGGGCCCGGAGAAAGCGCTGGGCGCCATGGGCGGCGGGGCGGGCGGCTGGATTGCCCAGCGAAGAGGGGTCGGCGAAGAGGGCTCGAAGGTGAACACCCTGGCCGGTTTCGCCGGAGCGTACGGCGGGCTGTTCTCCAGCACGGTGATCGTGGTGATGCTGATCCTGGAGGTCGCCCGCCCGGGCGGGCAGCGGCTCGCCAAGGCCCTGGCCGCGGAGATCGTGGCCTCGAGCGTCTCGTTCGGCATCTACTTCGCCATCGCCGGCGCCGTGTTCCTGGGCGACTACAAGGTGCCGCAGTACACGTTCCACGACTGGCAGCTGCTCGCGGGGGTCCCCCTGGGCCTGTTCGCGGCCGTCGTGGTGACGCTCCTGGCCGGGTTCATGATGCTGGCCTCGCGGCTGTTCGGCCGGCTGAAGGTCCCGGCCATCGCGAAATCAACGCTGGGCGGCGTGGTGTTCGGAGTCGTCGGCGTGGCACTGCCGCTGACGATGTTCTCGGGCAGCGATCAGCTCAAAATCGTGCTCAACGACGCGGGGACCCTCGGCCTGGGCCTGCTCGTCGCCATCCTGATCGCCAAGATGCTCACCTTTGCGGTCAGCCAGGAGAGCGGATTTGTGGGCGGGCCCATCTTCCCGTCGCTGTTCATCGGCGGAACGGCCGGGATCCTGGTCCACCAGGTGATCCCCGGCGTGCCGCTGGGACTGGCGTTCACCTGCCTGCTCGCCGCCATCCCGGGAGGGCTCGTGGCCGCGCCGTTCTCAATGGTGCTGCTGGCCGCGTTCGTGACCCAGGTGGGGGCGCTGCAGACCGCGCCCGTCCTGATCGCCGTCGTCACCGCGTTCCTCACCGTGGGGGGCGTGAAGTACCTCATCGCAAGCCGCAAACAGTCCCGCGCAGGCCCGGGGAAGCAGAAAACGGCGGACCAGGCAGCCTAATAGGACAGAGAGGGCCGTGGCCGTATGGGGCGGGACAGTCGGTGCCTGACTCGGCAAGCGCAACAGGGCCCCCACCCGCAACGGCGGCGTGCACCTGCGCACCGCCATGGCCGGAGCGGCCTGAGCCACCTGGCGCACCGCCACCCGCCCCGGCGCCCGGTTCCGCCGCCTGGCCCGCCGGTTCGGCAAGGGCAACGAGAAAAAGGCCGCCGTTGCCGTCGCCCGCACCCTGCTGTGCATCGCCTGGGCGGTCCTGCGTACGACGGCGACGACGCCGACGCTAGCACCGGCTACTACGAGCAGCGCGACCAGCGCAACCGCGAGTACCTGGTCCGCTACCACCAGCACGCCCTGGCCCGCCTCGGCTACCAGGTCACCCTGGCCGCGCCCGGTGACGACAGCCCGCCGCCAGCCGGGCTCGTCAGGTATCAGTCAGGTATCCAACTTGCGGCCAGCTACCAGCTTGGCGCTCATCTTGATCGCCTTGACGGCGCCGGTGGCGCCACCTTCCAGTATGAGGCCGAGGGCGAGCACAACGATCCCCGGGAAGAACAGGGCGTGGGATCCGAGCATGAAGATGCCGACCCGGCCGAGAGCGTACGGCGGGAAGCACACCAGGCCGCCGATCGCCCCGCCCACCACCACGGCCTTCAGTTTGTCCGCCTTGGAGTAGGTGGTCTTCATGCCGATCAACCTGGACGGCAGCGACACGTAGGTCATCATCATGATGGCGATGACCACGCTCATGGAGATGGGGAACCACCAACGGCCCCAGCGGTCGACGTACAAGGCGGCCAGTCCGAGCATCAGCCCGATCACGCCGCCCCAGCCGAAGACGGTCGCGGCGTGCGACCAGGCCCTGGTGAATGCGGGCCGGATCTGGGGCCTGCCAGGATTGGCGATGGCAAAGGCGAACACGGCGTTCAAGAAAAAGCCGGCGGCCGTGATGACCGCCACGCCGATGATGGCGGCCACCAGGACCCCGCCGTGCAACGGGTGGAACGACCTTCCGTGGAAGGCGTGAGCCTTGAGGTCAATCATGGCGGCCCAGATCCACATGGCCGGAAGAACCTCGACTACCGTGAGCCGCCAGTTGGACAAGACCAGCTTGAGTCCTTCGAACAGCATGGCGAAGGCCCCGACGGCTATTGCGAGCGGCGCGAAGATGGGCCGGCGCCTGCTCAGCTGAACAACCGCGGCCTCGACCATGGCATCGTCACCCTCGCGGATGGCGCGCACCAGCCCGCGGATCCGGTCCGCCAGGGCAGCAGGGCGCGAGACCGGACCAGCCGGCGGGTGGCCTTCCTCAGCCGGGGAAGGACCGGCCGGAGCGGGCCCGCCCTGCCCCGGGTTCACCCGGGCAGCTCCCGTCTCCCGGGCCGGGGTATCCGCTGAATCATCCGGCATCTCCGCGCGGGTCCCTGGCCCGGGACCCGATTCCGCGGCCCGGCGGTCCTTCAGCGGGCCAGCGGCGCGGACAAATCCGTCATCCTCGCGCCGGCGCCACTGCCCGGGCCCCGGGGTAGGGTCCCATCGCCGGATGGCCCAAGTCAGGGCACCGACACCGGCCACCTCAGGTCATCTCCCTGGCGGGCGCGTGATGTTGGTTCCACATCCGGCCGAGGACAGCTCCGAGGTGCAGGCACACCCCGTACCCGATGCAGTATTCCAAGAGCACCATCACGACGCCGATGGGGCCATACCTCGTGTCATCCGAAATAATCGATCCTGAGAACAGGAGGGCGGAGAACACGGACAGACCGGTGAGGCAGATCGCTGTGATCAGGGCGCCGGGGAACAGCAGCCGCCAGCTTGTGCTGCCGAGCAGCAAGAAGTGCATGGACCACCACCAAAAGAGCGTGGTGATGACTAGCTCAAGGACGAAGATGATGACGTGACCTCCGGCCGGGCCGACCTGGCTGCCGACCAGCACCTCGAGCCAGATGTACGCAGCGAGTCCCACTACCCAGACCAGACGGATAAGGAGTTCTCTCTTCCCTTCAGGCGACGGCGTTAGCTCGAAGAGCCTCTGGTACCACAACTGGAGAGTGCCGGGGATGGCGACCGCAAAGAGCACCAGAACTATGCCCCCGACCACGGTAAGACCCGAGACCGCCTGGTGCCCGGACGAGATGAGGCCGTCGAGGTCCTTGGCGGCCTGCGCGTTGAGACCGAGGCGGATGGTAAGCGCGTGCGTGGCGCTTCTCCCGGTGGCCGCCGAAATCACCACCAAGAAGGGGAACAGGCAGATAAGGAGAAGCGCGGAGAGTTGAAAGGAGCTGTTCATGAAGTCGACTGCGTTGAGATTGCTCCACATCGTGGCCGCAGTCCCGGTTTTCACCCGGTCGACGGCCGCAATCCGCTTCTCGCGCAGCGCCTGCCGTCCCGACCGGGCCTCACCGGCATCCGGTGTCGCGCTGTCCGGCGGAGGCACCGGAGCACTCTCCGCTTGCCCGCTATCCGCGGCGTATCCAGGCCGTTCGTCCTCGGTCATAACCGCCGGCCTCCTAAGGCTGCCTCACGGCGTGTGCGAGGGTGTCGTTGCTGGCTGCCTCTCATCCTGCTGAACATGCCCGCACGACCATGCCCAGCTGGCAATCGCCCCGAACCGCAGAGACTTCTGATGTAGTGATCTTGAGCGGTTGCGCATGGCCTTTACCTCAGCCCGCTACAGCTGTTCAGCAGGGGTCCACGGCGGTCATCACGCACGAACGGTTACCGTTTTCCCTCGTGCAGCAGCCGGCGCAGTTCGTCAAGGCCCTGGATCTTCTCGGCCTCGCCGAACACGAATCGGTCACCGTACACGGCAATCGAGTAGTCCCCGCCGGAGAAGGTCCAGCCCTTCTGGGGTAGCCAGCTCGTCTGGTCAAAACCCGTGCGGTTGACTTCATCCATGGCAAACGCCATCGAGCTGAACAGGACGGTAACCGCCGCGCAGAACCTTTGCGCCATCTCGACTGCCTGCGGGTTCTCGAAGTACAGGCCCTTGCTCTTGTGTTCCGCCATGCGCCAGTCCGGCCCGAATCTTCCTGCCAAGAGGATGCCGTCGCGTGATATCAGCTGGTCAAACACGCTGTCACTCATTTTTAGGCGCTCCTTTCAAACATCACGCGGAAGCGGGTGAGGGCGACGGTGATGGTGATGCCGCTTTAGCGGTGCGCTTCTGGAGCAGGCTGGCGGTCTCGCTGACCGGAGTGATGTCTCCGAACCCCGCGGTACTGAACGTGGTGACCGTGAAGTAGAGTGGCTGGGCCGGGAGGAGCGAGGCTCATGTCCCCTTCCGGGTGCTATCACCTTCACCCCCCTCGCTCGTCAAGCTTGATGACCCACCTGTTGCGAGTCTGGGCCCGCCGAGACGGCCGGGCATCGTCTTCCAAGGGTGAATGCGGCGACTGACGATTCCGCCGCGAAATTAGGCGGTCAGCAAAGCGGGCGAGGCTGACTGCGGCGTGTCGTCGCTACACCATGGAGGACCAGTGCTGTCCGGTGAGGATCGCAAGTGTGACGCGTTCGCGGATGACGCCAGGCGGTTCGTGGCGCTCGAGGCTGCCGGCCAGCACACCGACGCGGGATGAGTGCGGCGCCCAGTTAGGGCGAGCGGGGTGCCCGGCTTACCCGGCGGGGGGTGTCCGTGGCTGCCCGCCAGAGGAGCTGTTGTGAGGCTACGTTACGGCCGAGGGCGCATCGGCTAGGGCGCTGGCGGCACGGCGGGTTGCTCAGGGCCTAGGGGAACTGTATAGACGTCGCCCAGCGTCTCGATCTGCTGGGTGGTGAACGTGCGATGCCGACGGCAAGCCATTCCAGCCGCAGGTGCACTACTTCGTCGGCGGGGCCACCAAGGTCTACGGGGCGGCGCTGTACCGGCTGCGCCCCCAGGACTTCGGCGAGATCCAGCATGCTGACGGCCTGTCGCCGGCGTGGCCGCTGAGCTACGACGATTTCGAGCCCTGGTACACCCAGGCCGAGTGGCTGCTGGGAGTACGACGCCGCTGGTCGTTCGACCTTTACCTCCAGCACACATCGCCAGGCTCCGCTCAGGAGGCCAGCTGGATCATGTCGTTCGAGGGAATGCTGCTGATCGGGTGCTGAGTGGTGTAGACCCCATGCTTGTACATCGCCGTATCCCGGTGTGTCAACAGCGTCCACCTGACCTGATACTCGTGTTTGAGTGACCGCGAGACACCAGTACTGACCAGGGTTAATGGCACGGCCACCTTGCCGGGATACCACTAGTGCTCCGTGGTGTAGGGACGACACGGCGCAGGCAGCCTCGCTCACTTCGCTTACCGCCGCTTAATTCCGCGGTGGAATCGTCAGCCGCCGCAATTCACCCGTCGAAGATGATGCCCGGCCCGTCTCGGCGGGCCCAGTCTTGCAGCAGGTAGGTCATCAACCTTGACGAGCGAGAGGGATAAGGCGATGGCACCCGGATTGGGACATGCGCCCCCGTTCCGCCCTGGCCCATCCGCAGGCCGAGTAGCCGTGACTGACGCGCCTGCACGGAC
>JBKQQQ010000182.1:0-6760 GCA_052144275.1 Streptosporangiaceae bacterium | reverse complement strand
GGCTGGCGTGCCTGGGCACGAGCCGCAAACCCCGCAAGGTGCGCTGAGTTCGCTCGGTGCCAGGGCGGCTGAGCCCGGCCCGCACTACAAGTGGATCGCGCTGTCGAACACCACGCTCGGCGTGCTGATGGCGACCATCAACCAGTCGATCGTGCTGATCGCGCTGCCCGACATCTTCCGCGGGATCGGGCTCAACCCGCTGAGCCCCGACAACACGAGCTACCTGCTGTGGATGTTCATGGGGTTCCTCGTGGTGTCCGCGGTGCTGGTGGTGTCGTTCGGGCGGCTAGGCGACATGTTCGGCCGCGTCCGGATGTACAACATGGGGTTCGCGATCTTCAGCGTCGCCTCGATCTTCCTGGCCGTGACCTGGATGCACGGCAGTTCCGCGGCCCTGTGGCTGATCATCTGGCGGGTCGTGCAGGGCATCGGCGGCGCGTTCCTGTTCGCCAACTCCGCCGCGATCCTCACCGACGCCTTCCCGTCCAACCAGCGCGGCACCGCCCTGGGCATGAACGCCATCGCGGCCATCGCGGGCTCGTTCATCGGCCTGCTGCTCGGCGGTGTGCTGGGCCCGATCAACTGGCACTACGTGTTCCTGGTCTCGGCGCCGATCGGAGCGTTCGGCACCGTGTGGGCGTATTTCATGCTCCGGGACATCGGGACGCGGAAGCCCGCCCGGATGGACTGGTCGGGCAACATCTTGTTCGCCGCCGGGCTGATCGCGATCCTGGTCGGCATCACCTACGGCCTGCTGCCGTACGGCGGCCACCCCATGGGCTGGACCAACCCGTGGGTGCTCACCGCCATGTTCGGCGGGCTGGCAGCGCTTGTGGTGTTCGGCTTCGTGGAGACGAAGGTCGCCGAGCCGCTGTTCCGGCTCTCGCTCTTCCGTATCCGGGCCTTTGCCGCGGGCAACATCGCGAACTTCATGCTGGCGCTCGGTCGTGGTGGCATGCAGTTCATGCTGATCATCTGGCTGCAGGGGATCTGGCTGCCGCTGCACGGCTACAGCTTCAGCCAGACCCCGCTGTGGGCGGGGATCTACCTGGTGCCGCTGACCTTTGGGTTCCTCGTCTCGGCGCCGCTGTCCGGCGTGCTGTCCGACCGGTACGGCGCCAAGGCGTTCACCGTGGGCGGGGCGCTGCTGACCGCGCTGAGCTTCTTCCTCCTGCTGTTCCTGCCGGTGGACTTCCCGTACTGGGTGTTCGCGCTCATCATCGTGCTCAACGGGTTCGGCTCGGGTTTGTTCGCCTCGCCGAACCGGGCCGAGATGATGAACTCCGTGCCGGCCGACCAGCGTGGCGCGGCCGGCGGCATGATCGCGACCTTCCAGAACACGGCCTTCGTGCTGTCCATCGGGATCTTCTTCTCGCTGATGGTGGCCGGCCTTTCCAGCAAGCTGCCGGGCGCGATGTCCAGCGGCCTGACCGCGCAGGGCATTCCGTTCGCCGCCGCGGACAAGATCTCCCACCTGCCGCCGATCGGTGTCCTGTTCGCGGCCTTCCTGGGCTACAACCCGATGCAGCAGCTCCTCGGCCCGCTGCTGGGACATCTGCCCGCGGGCCACGCCGCGTACGTCGCCGGGCGCGAGTTCTTCCCGCACCTGATCACCGGCCCGTTCCACGACGGTCTCGGGGTGGCGTTCGCGTTCGCGATCGTGGCCAACGTGATCGCCGCCATCGCGTCCCTGCTCACCGGCAAGCGCAAGCGGGCCGGCGTCGGCGCCGGGGCTGAGCCGCTCGGCGCCGAACTGGCTGCGGTGGCCGCCGAAGGCGGCATCGAGCCCAGCGAGCTCGTCGGGCCCGGGTCGGCCGCCGAAGGAGCGAGCGGGGTGAACGGATCCGGGTCCGGGCAGCTCATCGGACCCGCGCAAGGCGCACCTGAGTCGCGGGGGAACGGGCAGTCACCTGCAGTTACTAAGTCCAGCGGGAACGAGCCAGGCTGAACCTTCGGCCCAGTGCCCTGGGCTGTGGCCTTAGGCTAGGACCGGAGCCCGGGATGAAGGACTTGTCCCGGCCGTCGCGGAGACCTGCCATCCGATCATGGCAACCGGACGGTATCCTGCGGATGAGGGGTGGGTAAACACATTCGCCGTCACATCCGGCAACCTGAAGCATCCTGAAAGTGCCGGCTCGGCGGGTTCGGCGGGTCGATACCCCGGAAGGCCCGGAAACCGCAGATGCAGGCGCGATAACCCGAGGAGACTTGCCGCGTGAGCGAACCTCGCCCGGTCGCTGTCATCGTCCTTGCCGCAGGCGAGGGCACCCGGATGAAATCGCGGATCCCGAAGGTGCTGCATTCCCTGTGCGGTCGCAGCATGCTCGGGCACGCGCTGGCGGCGGCGGGCGAGCTTGACCCGCAGCGCGTCGTCGTCGTGGCCGGCCACCGCCGGGATGAGGTCAGCGCCGAAGCCGCCAGGCATGTGCCCGATGTGTGCGTCGTCGTGCAGAAGCGACTGGGCGGCACCGGCCACGCGGTCCGCATGGTGACCGAAGCGCTCGGCGTCATGCCCGGCATCGTGGTGGTGACCTACGGCGATATGCCCCTGCTCCGGGCCCGGACGCTGGCCGCGCTGGTCCGGGAGCACGCCGTCGCCGCGAACGCGGTGACCGTGCTCACCGCGCGGATCCCTGACCCGTCCGGGTACGGGCGCATCATCAGGGACGCCGACGGCTCGCTGGCCGAGATCGTCGAGGAAGCCGACGCCACCGCGGCGCAGCGGGCGATCGACGAGATCAATTCCGGCTGCTACGCCTTTGACGGCGCCCTGCTGGCCGACGCGGTCAAGCGGGTCGCCACCAGCAATGCGCAGGGCCAGGAGTACCTCACCGACGTGGTGGCGATCCTGCGCGGCGACGGTCATCACGCGGGCACCATCCTGGCCGCCGACCCGGCTGAGGTCGAGGGCGTGAACGACCTGGTTCAGCTCGCCAAGGTGCGCCGCGCCTTCAACGAGCGACTGCTTGAGACGTGGATGCGAGCCGGGGTCACGATCGTTGACCCCGCCGCGACCTGGATCGACGTCGATGTCACCCTGGCCCCAGACGCGGAAATCCTGCCGGGGACACACCTGGAAGGGCATACGGTGGTGGGGTCCGGAGCCCGGATCGGCCCGGACTGCCTGCTCAGGGACACCTTGGTCGCACCCGATGCGAAGGTTCTCTACGCGGTCTGCGAGTCGGCCGAGATCGGCCCAGGCGCCGACGTCGGTCCGTTCGCCCGGCTGCGGCCCGGCACCCGGATCGGCCCGGGGGCGCATATCGGGACCAATGTGGAACTGAAGAACGCGACGGTCGGCGAAGGCTCTAAGGTGCCGCACCTGACCTACGTGGGGGATGCCGACATCGGCGCGCATTCCAACATCGGCGCGGCCACGGTCTTCGTCAACTACGACGGAATCGCGAAGCATCGGTCGACAGTGGGTGACTACGTGCGGATAGGCGCCGACAACATGCTGGTCGCTCCCGTGGAGATCGGGGATGGCGCCTACACGGCCGCCGGGTCGGTGATCACTGAGGACGTTCCCCCGGGAGCGCTCGGGGTCGCCCGCAGTAAGCAGCACAATTCGGAAGGCTGGGTGGAGCGGCGGCGGCCGGGCACGCCGGCCGCGGAGGCGGCCGCGCGCGCCCGCCACGCCACGGGATCCGGCTCAGCCGAGAGCTCAGGCTCAGCCGAGAGTTCAGGGACTAAAGAGAGCTCAGGGACCAAAGAGAGCCCAGGGACAGTCGAAGGCTCGGCGCGGTCCGAGGACGAGGAGACGCAAGCCAGGTGAACGACAAGATACCGTCGGGCGCGAAGAAGATGATGCTCGTCTCCGGCCGGGCCTTCCCCGAGCTGGCCGATGAGGTAGCCGCGTGCCTGGGCATCAAGCCGACACCGACCAAGCTCTTCGACTTCGCAAACGGCGAGATCTTCGTTCGCTTCCTGGATTCCGTCCGCGGCTGCGACGTGTTCGTGCTGCAGAGCCACACCTCGCCCATCAACGAGTGGATCATGGAGCAGCTGATCATGGTCGACGCCCTCAAGCGAGCTTCGGCCAGGCGCATCACGGTCGTGACGCCGTTCTTCGGCTACGCCCGGCAGGACAAGAAGAACCGGGGCCGCGAGCCGATCTCGGCCCGCCTCATGGCCGACCTGTTCGCGACCGCGGGCGCCGACCGGCTCATGGCGGTCGACCTGCACACCGCCCAGATCCAAGGCTTCTTCGACGGCCCGGTGGACCATCTGTTCGCGCTGTCCATCCTGGCCACCTACCTCGAGAAGAAGCTCGACCTCAGCCAGGTCACGGTGGTCGCGCCCGACGCCGGGCGGGTCCGGGTCTGCGAACGGTGGACCGACTGGCTCGGTTGCCCGCTGGCCATCATCCACAAGCGGCGCGATCCGGATGTGGCCAACCAGGTCAGGATGTTCGAGGTGGTCGGGCAGGTGGCCGGCCGCACCTGCATCCTGGTCGACGACATGATCGATACCGGCGCGACCATAGCTAAGGCCGCAGAGGCCCTGTTCGAGCAGGGCGCGGACCGGGTCATCGCCACGGCTACGCACGGCGTGCTGTCGGGCGCGGCCGTGGACATCCTGAAGAACTCGAGGATCAGCGAGGTCATCATCACGAACACGCTGCCCGTGCCGCAGGACAAGCAGTTCGACAAGCTCACCGTGCTGTCGATCGCGCCGCTGCTGGCCCGGGCGATCAGCGAGGTGTACAGCGACGGCTCCGTCACCAGCCTGTTCGACGGCCAGAGCTGAGATCGCGCGATGCTCAAGCGCGCGGCCGGAGACCGTCGTCCCCGCCCCCGCCAGAGGCGCGAGGACGACGGCCATGTCAGCGGCTCCGGGCGGTCCTGGCCACAAGGCCGGTCCCTCCCCCGCCCCTGCCAGGGGCCAGGACCGCTTCCCGCCGCGCCCACCCCGCTAGGCGAGCGGGCGTTCAGGGCGCCGGTCGGACGACGCCCCCGTTGCCGTCCGGCGCACATGCAAATTGCTCGCCTTGGGCTCCATTGCCGACGCGATAGGCACAGGCACATTGTGGGGCCGGCGGCTTACGCCCCGATTGAGTCGTGGTTAAGTGAAGACCCTGACGGTCGATTTCCGTCTAACCGGAGGCGAGTGATCCCGGGTAATGGTGAGGTTCCGGCTGCTCGGACCGCTTGAGATCCGGGCCGGAGAAGACTGGCGGGGGATCGGCGCGCCGAAGTGGCGTTCCCTCCTGGCGACCCTGCTGATCCACCCTGGGCAGATCGTCTCCGCCGACACGCTGATCAGTGAGGTCTGGGGGGATGCCCCGCCTGCCCGGGCGGCCAATCTCATCAGTATCTACGTGCTCAGGCTGCGGCGCCTCATGGAGGACGAGGACAGCCGCCTGCTCGTCACCCGCGCTCCGGGCTACCAGCTGCTGCTGACCTCATCGGATACGGACGCCCTGGTGTTCGAGGCCATGGTGCGCGACGGCCGCCGGGCGTTCGCGACGGGCGATCCCCAGGGCGCGGCCAGGCAGCTCACCGAGGCGCTGGCTCTGTGGCACGGCCGGCCGCTGGCCGACGTCCCGCCGACGCCACTGGTCGAGGCGGAGGCCGAACGGCTTAACGAGCTCCATCTGGGTGCCATCGAACTGCGGATCACGGCCGAACTGGCCTGCGGCGGCCACGCCCAGGCTGTCGCCGAGATCCGCAGGCTGCTGGCTGACCATCCGCTGCGGGAAGGCCTGTGGCTGCTGCTGATGCAGGCCCTGGACGGCGCCGGCCGGCACGCCGAGGCGCTTGAGGTCTACGGGCGCGCCCGGGACGCCATCTCCGAGCAGCTGGGCGTGGATCCCGGGGCCGAGCTGCGCCAGTTCCACGCCGAACTGCTGGCCAAGGACAGCGCCCCACCGGCGGGCACCATCTCGGCGGGCATGGTCGCGGCGCGTCCCAGGAAGCAAGAGGAAGCTGAACCCGCTGGCTCCGTCCCGGGCCCGCCGCGGGCTGCGGGCGGCCCGGGCCGGGGTGCCCGGTCCGGCGGACCGTCCCCGGAGCAGCTGCCGGCCGACGTCGCCGACTTCACCGGCCGCGACGAACAGGTCAAACGCCTGTGCGACCTGCTGACGGGCGCGGGCCCGGGCGCGAGCAGCGATCCCGGCGCGGTCCGCATCGCCGTGGTGGCCGGCGCGGGCGGGCTCGGCAAGACTTCCCTGGCGGTACACGCGGCCCACCGCGTCCGCCGCAAATTCCCCGACGGCCAGCTGTACGTCGACCTGCTCGGCGCGACCCCGAACCCGCTCCCGGTCGGCGACGTGCTGGCCAGGTTCCTGCGTGACCTCGGCGTGGACGGCCGGGACATCCCCGTCGACGAGGCCGAGCGCGCGGCCAGGTACCGGACCACGCTGGCCCGGCGCCGGATGCTGGTCGTGCTGGACAACGCGCGCGACGCCGCCCAGGTCAGGCCGCTGCTGCCGGGTACCGCGTCGTCCGCGGTGCTGGTGACGACGCGGAGCCGGATGCCCGACCTGGCCAGCACCAAGCTGGTCGACCTCAACGTGCTCGACGACGACGAGGCGCTGAAGCTGTTCGTCAAGGTGGTAGGGGAGGAGCGGGCCGCGGCCGAACCCGAGGCGACCGCCGAGCTGCTGCTGGCCTGCGCCGGGCTGCCACTGGCGATCAGGATCTGCGCGGCGCGGCTGGCCACCCGCAGCGGCTGGAGCATCCAGGCCATGGCGGAGCGTCTCCGCGACGTGCACCGCAGGCTCGATGAGATGCGGGTCGGGGACCTCGCGGTCCGGGCC
>JBKQQQ010000181.1:0-3793 GCA_052144275.1 Streptosporangiaceae bacterium | reverse complement strand
TGTGGCGACGGCGGCAAGAGCGCAGCCCGATACTAATCGTGATCGACGAGGCCCATAATGTCTGCCCCGCTGACCCTCCAAACCAGCTCGTCGCGGTGGCAGCTGAGCACGCCATACGAATCGCCGCCGAGGGCCGCAAGTTCGGGCTCTATTTGCTTGCGTCAACGCAGCGCCCGCAGAAGATCGCCGGGAACGTCCTCTCACAGGCCGACAACCTCGTGCTGATGCGGATGAACTCGCTCGCGGACACAACTTTCGCCGCGGCAGCATTCTCCTTCGTCCCGCCGAGCCTGATCGAGCGCTCGGTCATCTTCCGCCAGGGCGAGGCCCTGATCGCCGGGAAGATCTCGCCCCAGCCCGCGCTGCTCCGCTTCGGCGCACGGATCACCGAGGAGGGCGGGGCCGACGTGCCCGCGACATGGGCTGCCGCGCGCTGATTCACCGGGCTGCGCACGTCGAAGCAGTCGAGCGCGATGATCCGCGGGCCGGACCGACCGGCGGCGGCGCACGGCGCCGGAGTGGGCGGACCCGGGGATTGCCTTCGGGTGGTGTCAGGCAGTGGGAGCCGAGGCAAACAGGTTGAGCCCCAGCACTTCTGAGAGGTACCTGGTGATGCGTTGCCCCCGCACGCTGTTGCCTGCCGCATCGAGCGGCGGGGAGAACGTGCCGAGGCCCCCCTTGCCCGGCGACACAGTAACGATGCCTCCGGCGACCCCGCTTTTACCGGGGAGACCCACGTCGTAGAGCCACTGGCCAGAATGCTCATACAGCCCGGCCGTGGCCAGCACGGCCAGCACTCGCTTGCAGTAGCGGGTGTCGATGGCTTGCTCACCGGTTACCGGATTTACTCCGCCGTTCGCCAGCGTGGCTCCCATCACGGCAAGGTCCCGCGCGCTGACGCGCAAAGAACATTGGCGGGTGTAGACGTCGGTGGCGAGATCGGGGTCGCAGTACATGCGGCCGTAGCCGTCGAGGAGGTGGGCGATACCCCGGTTGCGGTCGTTGGTCGCCGCCTCGGACTCGTACACGTCATCGTCCATCACCAACCGCCGCCCGGCGAATCGCGACATCGCGGCGACGATGCTCTCGAATTTCTCCTCGGCAGTCGTGCCCGGCACCAGGCTTGTGGTGGCCATGGCGCCGGCATTGACCAACGGGTTCATCGTGCGATCGGCGTTGAGCTCGATGGCCATCACCGAGTTGAAGGGCAGGCCAGTGCTGTTGACGCCTAGTTTCCGGCGCGCCTCCTCATGCCCAAGGGTGTGACAGACCAGGGCGAAGACAAAAAGCTTGGAGACGCTCTCGATGGCGAACTCCTGGTCAGCGTCGCCAACCGAGAAGAGCCGCCCGCGAACCCCGGCAACACACACGCCGAAGGCGCTGGGCGACGCCGCTGCCAGGGCAGGAATATAGTCGGCGACGGCCCCCTCGTCGAGATGGCGATAGCGCTCGTAGCCGGCCGAGATGAGGGCCTGCACGTCAGCATCGGGCGGGAGCTCCCCGGTCGATACTCGCTCGGTCTCCGGGTGGTCGCCGGGGAGGGGATTGTAGTCCACGTTCATCAGGATTGCGGCGTTGAGACCCTGGCCCTCAGGCCGGGGAGGAAACGCCGCTCCACCTCCATCCGAATGTCGGTGCGATGTGATGTCTTCAGGCTGTCCGCAAGAGCCAGGAAGCCCGTCCGCGTCGGCATCAATCCGGTCCGGTGGTAGGCCTGTCGTCGTCGGAGGAAGCTGGTGCACCGCTGCCTGATAGCGTATCCGGAACCCCTTCCCAGGGAGGTGTCCCCTGCCCGGTTCGTTTGCCACCGCGACAGCTGTCCAGCCAGGTGCGGCCGGGGAGTGGGCTGCCTCCATCCATCCGGGCTGGGACATCGCAGGGAATGCCAACGGCGGCTACCTGCTCGCCATGGCCACTCGCGCCCTAGTCGGCGCCACCGGGCGCCCTGACCCCGTGACGGTCACCGCGCACTACCTGTCCCCCGGCCAGCCGGGCAGTGTCCGCATAACCACCCAGGTCCTCAAGCAGGGAAAGCGCTTCGCCACTGGCACTGCGACGATGTTCTCCGGTGCCCGCCCGCTGCTGGCCGTGCTGGGTACGCTCGGTGATCTGTCACAGGCCGAGGGTCCCGAGCTCGTCGAGGGCGCACCCCCCGGGCTGCCCCCACCTGAGCAGTGCGTCCGCCTGCATCCGGCCGGCACCTTCCCGCCCCCGTTCATGGGCAGGGTTGATCTGCGGCTGCATCCGGACGACGCCGCCTTCGCCACTGGGCACCAATCCGGGCAGCCGCTGATGCGGGGCTGGTTCCGGCTTCCCCGCGCCGAGCCCGTCGACAGCCTCGCCCTGCTGTGCGCGGTCGACGCCTTCCCGCCCACCGCCTTCAACGCCCGGCTGCCGGTTGCATGGACGCCGACGGTCGAGCTCACCGCTCATATCCGGGCCAACCCGGCACCCGGCTGGCTACGCTGTCGCTTCTCGACCCGGTTCGTCACCGCCGGTTTCCTGGAGGAGGACGGCGAAGTCTGGGATAGCACCGGGCGCCTGGTTGGCCAGTCCCGTCAGCTCGCCCTCGTCCCCCGAAACTGAGATCCATCCGTGTGGTGCTGCCGGACCCATCAAGGCCCGGCCTGGGGAAGCGTGCCGACTCGCTAGCCGCGGGGCGACAGGTCGAAACACATTCGTCATCTGCGGTAATGGCATCGGAACGCGGCCCTCTTATGCTGCGGAGGACGGCGTCAATGCGCCTCCCCGCTTGGTTGGGCGCGGCGCTATGAACACGCACGAGGTACCCCGGGGGCCGGGAGGTCGGTTGTCCCGTTGAGGATTGAGCCGGTCTGCTGAGGGCTGACCGCTCACGTTGTGGCTGGCTGTCGCTTGAACGCGGTCGTTCAGCTGGCTGCGGACCCGGCTATGGAGGCAGGCATGAGAGAGCAGGCACTATTCGATGCGGCACCGGCCCGGCCGATGCTGAGCGCAGCTGAGTGCGCCCGGGAGCTGCTGGCCGGGGAGGTCGCGATCGGCGGGATGTACGGTGTCTACTGAGGTGGAGGGGGCGGGTGGACCCGTCCGCTGGGGTGACGGCGATGTGTGCCTGCCATTCTGCGGTGACGAGTACCCGCCGCTCAAGGCTTCCCCTGGCGCGGTGATCTGTACTAAGCCGTGTCACCCGAAGACCGAGATGCACCTGAACGAAGAGACTGGCTGGGTGTGGCACACCAGTGAATAGCGGACCGCCGCCGTCCTGCTAGCCCGTGATGACCAGGGCCCGCGCCGCGGAAAGCAGGTCAGGCTCTCCGCCGACGTTGCCAATGCGCGCCTGCGCGCGGTGGGGTTTACCCGGCGATCAGGTCGAACTCGTTGCCTTCGATGTCGGCGAAGACCTGCTCAGCCATCTCCGCTGGGCCGAGCGCTAGCAGCTCTTTGACGGTGGTGAGCGGCACACCCACTTGGCGGAGGGCCGCAATCAGCCGTGCCTGTTCGAGCTGGCCGCCTTCGTAATAGCGGTAACCCGAAAGCTCATCGACGCGTGCCGGCGACAGGAGACCAAGTCCGTCATAAAGGCGAAGTGCCTTCGGTGACAGGCGGGATCGCCGTGCGAATTCGCCGATGCCCATCTCCACCAGCAAGCCATCTCCCTCGTTCTCGGGCAGGCTGCCCGATAGGCCCGTCGGGGTGCACGCGACCGATGGCGTCATCGCCCGCCGGTACCGCGAGGCCGGCTGCACCCTCATCACGACCGCCGTCGACGCGACCGCGATCACCCGCGACACCGCCGCCCAGTTCAGTCTCGCCC
>JBKQQQ010000180.1:0-10595 GCA_052144275.1 Streptosporangiaceae bacterium | reverse complement strand
GGAACAGGTCGATGAAGCAGTGATCGGCGAACTGCGGCACCAGGATCTCCGCCACGTGCTTGAGCGTGGTGCCGATCTCCAGCGACCCGGCCAGCCGCTCGCCCACCCGCTCGAGCAGGGCGAGCCGATCCCGTTCCCCCTGCTTGTCACGCCTGCTGGTCTCCCGGGCCAGGATCACCATGCCGTCGATGTCACCGCCGGGGTGACGCAGCGGCACGGCCAGGGCCCGGATGAGCACGCGCGAGGAGTCACCGCGGACGCTCTCGACCGTTCCCTCCCAGGACCGGCCGCGCAGCACCTGCCCGGCCATGTCCTCCGTCTTGCGCACGCCGTCGTCGGCGAACAGGCCCAGGGACAGGACAGGGCAGCCGGCCAGCCGCGCCACGTCGCCGGAAACCCGGAAAAGCCTCGCCGCGAACTCGTTGACGAACAGGAGGTTGCCGAGCCGGTCGGTGACCACGACCGCAATATCGGCCTGGCCGAGGACCGTGTCCGCAGGGAGATACGCGTCGAAAGCAGCCTCACCCCAGCCCGTCACGTTCGCGCTCCCCGACCCAGGCAGCGTTGCCGACTGACCTGATCACGCTCCGGCCACCGTTTGATACCGGCTGCTAATGGACACGAAAATGTACGCGGCGATCTGACTGGGGAGTTCGGTCGGGATGGCGTCCATCGAGTCGCCGGCCGTCACGCGCACACCATCGTCGCCCGTCATGAGAATCACCTCGCGTCCGGGTTGTATCCCGACGCGCTTGAGTTTAAGCATCAAAACAAGATCGCTCTGAATTTGCTCGCCAATTCGCCGGATGACAACCCGGGTATCGCCGGAGGATGTGACCTTTGTCATCGCCTCACCCGTCTCATTCGTGGCCGCGTGCACCCGGTCGAGGACTTCGGCGGGCAGCCCGAGTTCAGCCAGGCCAGGGATGAGATTGCCGTGCGGGCAGCGGACCGGGTAGCCGAGCAGCTCGAGCAGGCGGCGCTCCACGCTCTCGGAGATCACGTGCTCCCAGCGGCACGCCTCGATGTGAACTTCCTCCCACGGCAGCTTGATGACGCCGACGAGCAGGCACTCGGCCAGCCGGTGCTTGCGCATCACCCTGGTGGCGAGCGTCCGGCCGACGTCGCTCAGCGAGAGCTGCCTGTCCCCGGCGACGTGCAGCAGCCCGTCCCGCTCCATCCTGGCCACCGTCTGGCTGACGGTCGGGCCGCTCTGCGTCAGCCGCTCGGCGATGCGCGCCCGCAGCGGCACGACCCCCTCCTCTTCGAGTTCGAAGATGGTACGGAGGTACATTTCCGTCGTGTCAATGAGCCCCTGGGCTGTCAACTCCTCATCCTCCTGCTTGTGATGCTATGCCCAGCAGCTATGGGGACAGGCGCTCAATGCTCCAGCCGTCATCGTGACGCAGGTAGCGCAGCCGGTCGTGCAGCCGGAACGTACCCGCCTGCCAGAATTCGACGGTTTCCGGCATCAGCACGTATCCGCCCCAGAAGTCGGGCATGGGGATGATGGCAGGCGGCGCCCAGCGCTGCTCGAGCTCGGCGACCCGGTCGTCGAGTTCCGCCCGCGACCCGATGACCTGCGACTGCCTGCTGGCCCACGCCCCGATCTGCGATCCCCGGGGCCGGGACCGGTAGTAGGGCTCGCTGTCCGCCTGCGACATGATGCGCACGGCGCCCTCGGCGGTCACCTGACGCCGCATGGCGTACCAGGGGAAGACCACGCACGCCCGGGGATTCGCCGCGAGGTCCCGGCCCTTGCGCGAGGTCCGGTTGCTGTAGAAGGTGAAGCCGGACTGGTCATGCGCTTTCAGCAGCACGGTGCGGGCCCGCGGGCGGCCTTGGGAGGAGATGGTGGCGAGCACCATCGCCGTCGGCTCGGGGACGCCAAGCGCCTCGGCGTCCGTCATCCACCGGGCGAACTGCGTCATGGGGTCCCCGGCCATCGTGCCCTCTGACAGGCCGCCCGGCTCGGGGTCACGCTGTGTCGTGTCCATGGGTAATGATCCTCACACCTGTTTCGGCTACCGCTACCCTGATCAGGGCGGTTGAATGGTAGCGCTGGAATCGTCCCCGCCGCCCATCTGCGCGGCGCTTTACGGCTGTTCGGGTTGGGGCCAGCACATGGCGTGAGGTGCCCTCTGACACCCCCATGAGGAAGAAGAGAGGAAACACCGATGTCAGACTTCAAGCCGGGCCTCGAAGGCGTCATCGCCTTCGAGACGGAAATCGCCGAGCCGGACAAAGAGGGCGGTGCGCTCCGGTACCGCGGAGTTGACATTGAGGAGCTAGTCGGCCACGTCCCTTACGGCCACGTCTGGGGCCTTCTCGTCGACAATGCCTTCGCGCCCGGGTTGCCGCCTGCCGAGCCTTACCCGATCCCGGTTCATTCCGGCGATATCCGGGTCGACGTGCAGAGCGCCCTGGCCATGCTGGCACCCGCCTGGGGGCTGCAGCAGCTCCTCGATATCACCGACGAGCAGGCCCGCGAGGACCTCGCCCGCGCCTCGGTGATGGCCTTGTCCTTCGTGGCGCAGGCCGCCCGCGGCGTGGGGCTGCCCATGGTGCCGCAGCGCCGGGTGGACCAGGCCACGACGATCACCGAGCGGTTCATGATCCGCTGGCGCGGTGACCCGGACCCGCGGCACGTGAAGGCGGTCGACGCGTACTGGGTGTCGGCGGCCGAGCACGGCATGAACGCCTCGACGTTCACCGCCCGCGTGATCGCCTCCACCGGAGCCGACGTGGCGGCCGCCCTGTCCGGGGCAGTCGGCGCGATGTCCGGCCCGCTGCACGGCGGCGCGCCCGCGCGCGTCCTGCACATGATCGAAGAGGTCGAACGCAGCGGGGACGCTGACCGGTACGTGACGTCCGTGCTGGACCGAGGCGAGCGCCTGATGGGATTCGGGCACCGGGTCTACCGGGCCGAGGACCCGCGCGCCCGGGTGCTCCGCCGCACGGCCAAGGAACTGGGCGCGCCGCGGTACGAGGTGGCGCTGGCCTTGGAGAAGGCGGCGCTGGCCGAGCTCAGGGCGCGGCGTCCGGACCGGGTGCTCGAGACCAACGTGGAGTTCTGGGCGGCCATCGTGCTGGACTTCGCGGGCGTTCCGCCGCACATGTTCACCTCGATGTTCACCTGCGCCAGGACGGCCGGCTGGGCGGCTCACATCATGGAGCAGAAGCGCACCGGCCGGCTGGTCCGGCCCGCCGCCCGGTACATCGGTCCCCCGACGCGGTCCGTCCGCGACGTCCCGGGCGCGGACCAGGTGCTCGACCGGCAGGTGTTAGCGCTCGACGTGCCCGCCGGTAAGCTGCGGCAATGAGTGAAATCGTGATCCCGGCGGAGCTCAAGCCCTCCGACGGCAGGTTCGGCAGCGGGCCGGCCAAGATCCGCCCCGAGCAGCTTGCCGCGCTGGCGGACTCCGGAGCCGCCTACCTCGGCACGTCGCACCGCCAGCCGCCGGTCAGGTCGCTGGTGCAGCGGATCCGCGGCGGGCTGGCCGAGCTGTTCAGCCTGCCCGCTGACTACGTGGTCGCGCTCGGCAACGGCGGCACCAGCGCGTTCTGGGAGATGGCCACGTTCGGGCTGATCCGCGAGCACTCGCAGCACCTGAGCTTCGGCGAGTTCTCGGCCAAGTTCGCCGCCCTGGCCAGCCGCGCGCCGTGGCTGTCCGAACCGACCGTGGTGGAGTCTGCCCCGGGCAGCCATCCGGCGCCGCGGCCGGACCCGCGGGCGGATACCTACGCGCTGACCCACAACGAGACCTCGACCGGCGTGGCGATGCCGGTACAACGCGTCCCGGGCGCCGATCCCGGGTCGCTGGTCGTGGTCGACGCGACCAGCGCCGCGGCCGGCCTGCCCGTGCGGGCCGACGAGTTCGACGTGTACTACTTCGCCCCGCAGAAGGGTCTCGGCTCGGACGGCGGCCTGTGGATCGCGCTGATGTCCCCGGCCGCTGTCGAGCGGGTGTCAGAGATCGCCGCGAGCGGGCGGTACATACCCGACTTCCTCTCGCTGCGGATTGCCCTGGAGAACTCGGCCAAGGACCAGACCTACAACACGCCGGCGGTGGCGACCTTGTTCCTGCTGGCCGATCAGATCGAGTGGATGCTCGACCGGGGCGGCCTGTCCTGGACCACTGCCCGGACGGCACGATCGGCTGCCATACTGTATACGTGGGCGGAGAAGGCGGCCTTCGCGGACCCGTTCGTCGCCGATCCCGCGCAGCGCTCGCAGGTCGTCGGCACGATAGACAT
Source organism: Streptosporangiaceae bacterium (assembly GCA_052144275.1). Classification (GTDB taxonomy): domain Bacteria; phylum Actinomycetota; class Actinomycetes; order Streptosporangiales; family Streptosporangiaceae; genus Palsa-504. The sequence continues at coordinate 6,338 of JBKQQQ010000180.1, read as the reverse complement.
CACCGGCGACGTCACGGGCGGGCTGTCCGCTGACGACATAGCGGCGGTCCTGCGGGCGAACGGGATCGTCGACACGGAGTCCTATCGGAAACTAGGCCGTAATCAGCTGCGAATCGGCATGTTCCCCGCGGTTGATCCGGCGGACGTGGAAGCACTGACCGCCTGCATCGACTACGTGGCCGAACGTGCCGCGGCTAACGGCTGAGGCAGCTAACGGATGATCGATCCGATCAGCACGGTCAGCACGAGGAGCACGAGTACGGCCGGAAGTAGCCATCGGGGCAGCCGGTTCACGATGACAGCCTAATAACCTGCAGAAGAGACAAGATCCGAGGTGGGTCATGGGTGACAACGTGCACCGGGCAGACTTGCTGAGCGAGCCCGCGCAGTCCCCGCGGACCGGTTTAGACCCGAAGGCCCGCCCGGCGCAGGAGGGGATCAAGCGGCTCCCTGGATCGACTGCCGTTTCGGGGGACATCATGCGGCTGTTTGTGGCCATCGCCCCGCCCTCGGCGGTGCTCGACGAGCTCGATGCCCTGGTGGAACCGCTCCGCGCGAGGCGGCTCGACCTGCGCTGGACCAACCGGGAGGCCTGGCACGTGACGCTGGCCTTCCTCGGCCAGGTCGACGAGGCCGCCGCGGCCAGGCTGCTGCCGCGGCTGGAGCGGGCCGCCCGGCGGCATCACCAGGTCCGGCTGTCGTTCGCGGGTGCGGGCGCCTTCCCCGCCCAGGCCCGGGCGAACGTGCTGTGGAGCGGCCTGTCCGGTGACTGCGGGGCGCTGGCCCGGCTGGCCGAATCCGTCGCGGCGGGCGCGAGCCGCGCGGGCGCGCCTCCGCCGGACAAGGGCCGCCGCTTCCAGCCGCACCTGACCCTGGCCAGGTGCCGCACGCCCGCCGACGTCACCGGGCTCGTGGCCGAGCTGGACGGCTACCAGGGGCAGACGTGGACCGCAGACCGCGTTCACCTGGTCCGCAGCCGCCTGGGCGCCACCGAGCACCCTCGGTACACTTCGCTTGCGAACTGGCCGCTGCGGCCGCCGCCGGTCACGAAGACTGGCTGAGCTTCTCCAGGATCGGCACCGCCGCCTGGAGCGTGGCCCGCTCCTCTGCGGTCAGTTCGGCCAGCCGCCGGGCCAGCCATGCGTCCTTCCGCCGCCTGACGCGCTGGACGACGGCGCGCCCCTCGTCGGTGACGGTGAGAACCACCTGCCGCCGATCGGTCGGGTGCGGCGAGCGGAGCACCAGGTCGCGCTCTTCGAGCACGGCGATGACGCGGGTCATGGACGGCGGCTGCACTTTCTCGTGTTCCGCCAGCTCACCCGGGGTCATCGCCTGGTGCACCTCCAGGGCCGCCAGCGCGGCCAGCTGCGTCTCGGAGAGCACCGCCTCCGTCATGCCCGATGTGGTGCGCTGGGCCCGCAGGCGCCTCGCCAGCCTGCTCACGGAGATCCGCAGTACCGTGGCCAGCCCGGCGTCAGTGCTGGTCTGGCTGACTGTCATCATCGGTAACCTTCGTCGGGCCTGCGTGGACGGCGTGGACTAAGTACATCACGCGGGCGAACCGCGCGCAGCCGCGCCGCCGGACCTCGTAGCCTGAAGGGGTGAAGCTAACCCGCGGGCAGGAAGCGCGTGTCTCGCCGCCACCGCCGCTCGAGGCGAACGACAAGCTGGTCACGGCGGTCGGCACGGCGGGATGGGCGGTCGCGCTGGCGGTCCTGCTCATCCTCCGCGGGAGCCTCCCGGCCGGCGACCGCTGGTGGATCTGGACCTGCGCGTGCGGACTGGCGATGGGACTCTTCGCACTGTGGTACGTGCCGCGGCTGAAGCGCGCCAGGGCCCGGGCCACGGCCAGCAGGGCGGCCGAGGGTGAGCCCGAGAATAGGCCCGAGAGTAAGAAGGGTCAGTCGGCCCCGCGGGACAGCGGCTCGAACACGGTCTCCTCGACCGAGACCCCGGGCAGGTCGACGAGGTCGTAGCCGAACTCGTCGATGACCGGCGCCACCGCGCGGGCGGCCACCGCGTCGGCCATGGATTCCGAATGAGCTCCGCAACCGTGATCGGCCGACACGACCCGGCCGTCGTCCGGCGCGTACGCGTTCGCGCAGGCACCGAAGAGACGGCCGAGCTCCCCGCTGAGCGGTACGAAGAAGCCGCAGCTGACGCAGTGGGCGGGCGCCGCGTGCGCGAGCGGTGTCCGCGGGCCGTGCTCGCTGATGTACCAGCGCTCGGATGCGCTTTCCCGGCCGATGGCGGACAGCACGCGCGACCGGCCGGGCGCGGGCAGCTCGCCCGGCTCGGCGGGACCCCCGTTTCCTTCGTCCTCGCCGTCGGCGAACCAGTCGGTGACGGCGTCCTCGCCTTCGAGCACGACCAGCGACACGAGCCGGTCGTCGTCCGGCGGTGCGGGCAGCAGGTCGCCGACGCCGAGATCTCCCGGCCGCAACCGGTCATGCCATGGCACCCAGTCCGGCGCGAGCAGGGCCTCCGGCCCGGGCAGCAGCACCGTCTCGCTGACCGTTACCGCCTTGGCCCTCGGCGCCCGGACGACGGTCACCGCCCATCTCCAGCCGGCGTAGGCCGGGTCTGCGCAGTCGAACAGGTGGGTGACGATGCGCTCGCCTTCTGCCTGCACGCCGAGGTGGTCGCCGACTTGGTCGGTGCCCACGACGGCGATGGCGGCGTCCCGCGCGAGGTCGACCGCCTCGGCGCACGCCTGATCTGGTTCCCTGGTTCGGGTGGGGCTCACGGCTACCAATTCTCACTCATCACGCATGATGCATGTGCGGTAACCCGCCGTTTGGAGTCACGGTAACGGAGTCTGGGTCGCCGCAGTGCCGACTACCAAGAATACTGGTTACATGCGGCTGTCCGAGGCGATGCGGCGAACCGGTGGCGCGGCTCGTGCCACCGGCGGCGCGGTACGGTACGGCGCGCGGGCCGGCGCCACCGCGGGCCGCCGGACCGGCGGCTTCGTGCACCGGGTGACCGGTGCCTCGGGGGCCGGGCGGACGGGCCTGTCCACGCTCATCGAACTGACCGCCGCCGGCGGCGCCGGGGACGCGTTCGTCGCGGTGTCGCTGGCCGGGACGATCTTCTTCAGCACCTCGGTGGATCAGGCCCGCGGCCGGGTGGTGCTCTTCCTGCTGGTGACGATGGCCCCGTTCGCGGTCCTCGCGCCGTTCATCGGGCCGGCCCTGGACCGCATGCAGCAGGGCCGTCGCTACCTGCTGGCCGGCACCCTGCTAGCCCGCGGGTTGCTCTGCTGGGGGATGTCGGCCGCGATCAACAGCCCGGTGACGCTGCTGCCCGCGGCGTTCGGCATCCTCGTCCTGCAGAAGGCATACGGCGTGGCGCGGGCGTCGATCACGCCGCGCCTGCTGCCCGCGGAAATCAGCCTGGTGACCGCGAACGCGCGGTCCCAGCTCTTCACCCTGACCGCCTCCCTGCTCGGCGGCGCGCTTGCGGCGGGGATCCAGGCCACGGCCGGGGCCGCCTGGGTGCTCCGGACGGGCACCCTGATCTACCTCGCCGCGATGTTCCTCGCGCTGCGGCTTCCCGAGCAGGTGGACTCGCCGCCGGCACCCGAGGTCGTCTCACCTCCGGCCACCGCCGCCCCCGCGCCTGATTCTTATCCGAACGGGCGCGGGCGATACGCCCCGGCAGACCGCGCCGACCGGTGGGTGGCCGAACCCGGCCGGGACGGCCGTACCATCCCGTTCGAGCCGGCCGCCCTCCCACCAGGCGCCCTCCCACCACGCGCAGGGCCGCCCGGCGCGGAACGCGTGGCCGCCGAGGGAGCCCAGCCTCATGGGCGCAGGACGGGGACGGGCGCCAAGCGCTGGCGGGGCCTGGCCAACGTGGGCCCGGTGGTGGGCGAGGCGATGCGGGGCAACGCGGTGCTGCGCGCGTTCTCCGGCTACATGGTGTTCTTCCTGGCCTTCTACCTGCGCAGCGCGCACTTCAGCGTGTCGCACAACTTCGCGCTCGGCGCCCTGGTAGCCGCGGCCGCGGCCGGCGGCCTGGCGGCGATGGCGATCGGCTCCCTGATCCGCGCCCGGGCCCCGGTGCTCATCCTGTTCTCGATGCTCACCCTGGCGCCGATCGTGACGGCGGTGTGCGCCTGGTTCTTCAGCCTGACGGCCGCCATCGCGGTGGCGTTCACCGCCGCGCTCGCGGCCGGGCTGGCTAAGCTGTCGCTCGACTCGACCGTGCAGCGCGAGATCGGCGAGGAGATCCGGTCCTCAGCGTTCGCCGTCTCCGAGACGCTGAACCAGGTGGCGAACGTCGCCGGCAGCCTGGCCGGCGTCCTGGTCTCGATGCTGGACAACGGCCAGGCGGGCCTGGCCATCGCGGCCGCCTGGCTGACCGCCGCGCTGGTCAGTCTCGTCGCCCGGCGCAGGCGGCGCATCCTCGCCCTTCGGATGAGCGAAGAACCGGCGCCGCGCCGCCGCGCCCGCCCCGCTAATCCCCGCTAGCGGTCAGGGCTCGATGTCGTCGGCGACGGCGCGGAGCACGGCGGCGATCTTCTTCGCGTCACGCGCGTCCGGGTGCTTGCCACGACGGTAGGTCGTCGACACGTCATCGAGCAGCTTGATCAGGTCCTCGACGATCACGATCATCTCGTCCGGCTTCTTGCGCGACTGCTTGGCGGCCGCCACGGTCGGCGGCGGCTCGAGGATCCGCACCTGGAGCGCCTGGGCCCCGCGGCGCCCCTCGGCTACCCCGAACTCCACCCGCTGCCCTTGCCGCAGCGCGGTCGTCCCCGAAGGCAGGGCCGACGAATGCACGAATACCTCGCCGCCGTCGTCACGGGCGAGAAAGCCATACCCCTTATCGGAGTCGTACCACTTGACCTTGCCGGTAGGCACGCGCAGACCTCACGTCGAAGAGAACTCTTATGAACAACCAGCGATCTGGCGACCGACAGGATGCTATGGGCACTCCCAAGGCTATCGGTCCGGGACGCAAGATCGCAGCTTGGTATCGTCCGCTCCGGCCGCCGGCCGGGACCCCGCGGGACCGGCGGGTCCTGCGGGGCTGCCGGGTTTAGCGGGAACACCCTGCGACGCACGGAACTACCCAGGCCCGCTAAGGCAAACGGCCCGGGGAAGAACCCCGGGCCGTTTGGGTGACTCGACTTCTGGTGAGGATCAGAAGTCCATGTCGCCGCCACCGCCGGGCATGGCGGGGGCCTTCTCCTTCTCCGGCTTCTCCGCGATCACGGCCTCGGTGGTGAGGAACAGGCCCGCGATCGACGCCGCGTTCTGCAGCGCCGACCTGGTGACCTTCGCGGGGTCGATGATGCCGGCCTTGAACATGTCGACATACTCACCGGTCGCGGCGTCCAGACCCTGCCCGGCGGGCAGCGTCTTGACCTTCTCGACCACCACGCCGCCTTCGAGGCCGGCGTTCACCGCGATCTGCTTGAGCGGCTCCTCCAGCGCTCGGCGTACGATCTGAATACCGGTCGCCTCGTCGCCCGACAGGTCGAGCTTCTCGAAGGCGGTCCGGCCCGCCTGCAGCAGCGCGACGCCGCCACCGGGCACGACACCTTCCTCGACCGCGGCCTTGGCGTTGCGCACCGCGTCCTCGATGCGGTGCTTGCGCTCCTTCAGCTCGACCTCGGTGGCCGCCCCCGCCTTGATGACGGCGACGCCGCCGGCCAGCTTGGCCAGCCGCTCCTGCAGCTTCTCGCGGTCATAGTCGGAGTCGGTGTTCTCGATCTCGGTGCGGATCTGGTTGACCCGACCGGAGATCTGGTCGGCGTCGCCAGCGCCGTCGACGATCGTCGTCTCGTCCTTGGTGACCACGACCTTGCGGGCCCGGCCGAGCACGTCGAGGTCGACGTTGTCCAGCTTGAGGCCGACTTCCTCGCTGATGACCTGGCCACCGGTGAGGATGGCGATGTCACCGAGCATGGCCTTGCGGCGGTCGCCGAAGCCGGGGGCCTTGACGGCCACCGACTTGAACAGGCCGCGCATCTTGTTCACCACCAGGGTAGCCAGGGCCTCGCCCTCGACGTCCTCGGCGATGATGACGAGCGGCTTGCCGGACTGCACCACCTTGTCGAGCAGCGGGAGCAGGTCCTTGTTGGCCGAGATCTTGGAGTTCACTACCAAGATGTACGGGTCCTCCAGGACCGCCTCGAGCCGCTCCGGGTCGGTCACGAAGTAAGGCGCGATGTATCCCTTGTCGAACCGCATGCCCTCGGTGAGCTCAAGCTCCAGGCCGAAGGTGTTGGACTCCTCGACGGTGATGACGCCTTCCTTGCCGACCTTGTCCATGGCCTCGGCGATCATCTCGCCGATGGCCGGGTCGCCGGCCGAGATGGAGGCGGT
>JBKQQQ010000179.1:0-13456 GCA_052144275.1 Streptosporangiaceae bacterium | reverse complement strand
GGGAACGCCGCCGTGCGCTGGGCCGCGCCAGTGCTGGCGCTGGCGTTCCTGGCGGCGACCGGCGCGCTGCTGATCGCCGACCTCAAGCATCCGCGGCTGTTCTACCTGATCGTCACCCGGCATCACTGGCGGAGCTGGCTGGTGCGCGGTTCGGTCATCCTGGGAGGCTACGGCGGGGCCCTGGTCTTGTACCTGGCCGCGGCCCTGGCCGGTGCCACTGCGGCCCGGCAGGTCCTGGGCGGCCTCGGACTGCCCCTCGCCCTCGCCGCCGCGGTCTACACCGCGTACCTGTTCGCCCAGGCCAAGGCGCGCGACATGTGGCAGAGCCCGCTGCTGGCCCCGCACCTGGCCGTGCAGGCGGCGCTGGCGGGCGCCGCGGCCATGCTGCCGCTGCTGGCGTGGCTGGCGCCGGGGCACGCGGTGACCGCCGACGAAGTCATCGTGGCCGTCGCCGCCGCGACCCACCTGGCGCTGGTCGCCGGCGAGATCACGCTGCCGCACGTCACCGCCCACGCCCGGCTGGCCGTGCACGAACTGACCCGGGGCAGGCACCGGCGCCCGTTCGGCCTCGGAATGGTCTTGATCGCGGTCGCGGTCGCGGCGCCCTGGATCGGGACCCCGGCCACCCCGCTCGCGCTGGCCGGGCTGCTCGCCTACGAGCACGCCTACGTGCAGGCCGGCCAGTCCGTACCGCTCTCCTAGCCCCGCTCACCTAACTCTGCTCACCCGATTGGGAGGCCGATTTCGTGGAAACCCCCGAGGACATACCCCTGGAGGAGCTCGGGCGCCGGGTATCGGCCGCCCGGGCCGCGACCGAGGCGCGCGGGGAGACCTTCTACCAGGGGGCGAGCCGGGTGCACCTGGCCGCCTTCCCGCCCCGGGAGCGGTGGGACGACTGGGTGGAGCTGTCCTCCCGGGCCTGGCCGGCCCGCGAGGAGCGGCACTACATGCTCGTCCCCACCACCTGCTTCAACTGCGAGTCCGCCTGCGGGCTGCTCGCCTACGTGGACCGCCAGACCGGACAGGTGCGCAAGTTCGAGGGCAATCCGGAGCATCCCGGCTCGCGCGGCCGCAACTGCGCCAAGGGCCCGGCGACGATCAACCAGGTCACCGACCCGGACCGGATCCTGTACCCGATGAAGCGCTCCGGCCCGCGGGGCAGCGGCCGGTGGGAGCGGGTCAGCTGGGACGAGGCGCTCGACGCGCTCGCCGCCCGGATCCGCGCCGCGATCACGCAGAACCGGCGCAACGAGATCATGGTGCACCTCGGGCGGCCGGGCGAAGACGGATACACCGAGCGGGTGCTGGCCAGCTGGGGGGTGGACGGCCACAACTCCCACACCAACGTCTGCTCGAGCGGAGGACGGACCGGGTTCCAGTTCTGGATGGGGATCGACCGGCCCAGCCCGGACCACGCGCACGCCAAGGTCATCTACCTGATCAGCGCGCACCTGGAGTCCGGGCACTACTTCAACCCGCACGCGCAGCGGATCACGCAGGCCAGGGCGAACGGCGCCAAGGTCATCGTGCTGGACACCCGGCTGTCCAACACCGCTACCCACGCGGACTACTGGCTGTCCCCGCAGCCGGGCAGCGAGGCCGCGATCAACCTGGCCGTCGCCAACCACCTGATCCAGACGCGAGGCTACGACCGCGACTTCGTGCGCCGCTGGTGGAACTGGGCCGAGTACCTCACCGCCTGCCATCCGGACGTGCCGGTCACCTTCGAGGCGTTCGAGGAGATCCTGGCCGGGCTGTACGCGGACTTCACGTTCGGCTTCGCCGCGGCCGAATCAGGCATCGACGCTTCGGTGCTCGCGGAAGTCGCCTCGGTGGTGGCCGGCGCGGGCAGCCGGTTCGCCTGCCACTCGTGGCGGTCGGCGGCCGCCGGCAACCTCGGCGGCTGGCAGGTGTCCCGCACGCTGTTCCTCATCTCCGCGCTGCTCGGCGCGGTGGCCACGGAAGGAGGGACGTTCCCGAACGCGTGGAACAAGTTCGTGCCGCGGCCGATCCACGTGCCGCCGCACCCGGGCGTGTGGCAGGAGCTGTCCTGGCCGCTGGAGTACCCGCTGGCCCAGAACGAGATGTCGTTCCTGCTGCCGCACTTCCTCGCCGAGGGCCGCGGGCGGCTGGACACCTACTTCATCCGGGTCTACAACCCGGTGTGGACCAACCCCGACGGATTGAGCTGGATGGAGGTCCTGTGCGACGAGGAGAAGGTCGGCTGCTTCGTCGCGCTGACCCCGACCTGGAGCGAGTCCGCCTGGTTCGCCGACTACGTGCTGCCGATGGGGCACGGCTCGGAGCGGCACGACACCCATTCCTACGAGCAGTACGACGGCCGGTGGGTGGGGTTCAGGCAGCCGGTGCTGCGGGCCGCGCGGTCCCGCCTGGGCGAGCCGGTGACCGACACGCGGCAGGTGAACCCGGGCGAGGTGTGGGAGGAGAACGAGTTCTGGATCGAGCTGTCCTGGCGGATCGACCCGGACGGCTCGCTGGGCATCCGGCGGTACCACGAGTCACGGGAGCGGCCTGGCACCAAGCTCACCGTGGACGAGTACTACGGCTGGATGTTCGCCCATTCCGTGCCCGGCCTGCCCGAACGGGCCGCCGCCGAGGGATTGTCGCCGCTGCAGTGGATGCGCCGCTACGGCGCGTTCGAGATCAGCCGCGGCCAGGGCGCCCAGCACGAGCAGGAGGTGCCGGCGGCCGAGCTTTCCGATGTCAGCGTCACCCCGCTGGGGCGGGTGTACTCGGCGGCGCCGCCGGTGCCGGACCCGAACATCGTGCCGGCCGGGGCCCCGCCGCCCGACGAGTCGGGCCGCCGGGCGGCTGGCGTCATGATCGACGGGGTGGCCCGCCGCGGGTTCCCGACGCCGTCGGGGCGGCTGGAGTTCTGGTCCTCGACGCTGGCAGCCTGGGGCTGGCCGGAGCACGCGCTGCCCGGCTACATCCGCAGCCACGTGCACCCCTCGCGGCTGGCCGCGGATCAGGTGGTGCTGCTGTCGACGTTCCGGCTGCCGACGCAGATCCACACCCGCTCGGCGAACGCCAAGTGGCTGGACGAGCTCGCGCACACCAACCCGGTGTGGATCCACCCGGCCGACGCGGCCCGGTTCGGGGTTTTGCGCACGGGTGACCTGGTGCGGGTGGAGACCGAGATCGGCTATTTCGTCGCGAAGGCCTGGATCACCGAGGGCATCCGGCCCGGGGTGGTGGCGTGCAGCCATCACATGGGCCGGTGGCGGCTGGACGGGGGGCCGCGCGGGGCGGGCGGCATGATGGCCACCGTCGGCCTGCACCACGGCGACGAGGGCTGGCGGATGGAGCAGCGGGCGCCAGCCGGGCCCTATCCGTCGGCCGACCCCGACAGCCGGCGGATCTGGTGGAGCGACACCGGGGTCCACCAGAACCTGACGTTCGGCGTCCACCCGGACCCGGTCTCCGGCATGCACTGGTGGCACCAGGCCGTCCGGGTCCGCCCCGCCGCCCCGGGCGACCGGCACGGCGACATCGCCGTGGACACGCACAAAGCCCGGCAGGTCTACCGGGACTGGCTCGCCCTGGCCCGCCCGGCGGGACAGGTCTCGCCGGACGGCACCCGGCGGCCGCACTGGCTGATGCGCCCGCTGAAGCCCGCCGCGGCGGCCTTCGCCCTGCCGGCCGGGGACCACGATCTCCCATGACGGGGGTAGCGATGCCGACGGGCCGACCCGAGCTTCTCCGCGCTCTCGGCGCGGTCGCCGGCGACCCGGCCGACGCCCGCACCGCCTGCGCCGCCCTGGGCCTGCCGGTCCCGGGGAACGCGGAGCACACCGAGGTGTTCGTCCTCAACTGCCCGCCCTACGCCTCGGTGTACCTCGGCGCCGAGGGCGGGCTTGGCGGCGAGGCCGCCGACCGGGCCGCCGGGTTCTGGCGGGCCATCGGCATCACGCCCCCCGCCGAACCAGACCACCTGACCGCCCTGCTCAGCCTCTACGCCCGGCTAGGCGAGGCGGCAGGCCAAACCCGGGTCCCGGCAACTGCCGGCGTGCTCACGCGGGCCCGCCACGCGCTGTTCTGGGAGCACCTGTGGCCCTGGCTGCCTGGCTACCTGGACGCCGTCGATGACCTCGGGACTCCCGCCCTGGCGCCCTGGGCCCGCCTGGCCAGGCGGGCGCTGGAGGCCGACCGCGGCGACCACCCGGGCGGGCGGCTGCCGCTTGCCTTGCGGGTCGCCCCGGCGCCGGCCACGGAGCCCGGCGGAATGAGTGACCTGCTGGACATGCTCACGGCGCCCATCCGCGGCGGCTTCGTCCTGACCCGCCGCAGGCTGTCAGCGGCCGCGGACGCGGCCGGCACCGGGCACCGGATCGGCGAACGGCGCTTCACCCTGCGGGCCCTGCTGGAACAGGATCCGGCCGGCACGGTGAGCTGGCTGGCCGGCGAGGCCGCACGCTGGTCGGAGCGGCATGCCGCCGCGCCTGCCGGGCACGATGGCCCGCAGCGGGGACGCGACGTCGTCCAGGCCTGGTGGGCGAGGCGGGCAGGCCATACCGCGCGGATCCTTACTGCCGCGGCGGACCGCGCGGGCCGTGAACCGCTCCTGGCCGCCGACCGGTTACAAATGCCGCTTGTGGCCGGGAGCTAGAGTGGGCAGGTGCCGCTGAGTGACCGCATACCCGACCTGGCCGCCCTGGAGATGCTGCTCGCGGTCGCGCATGCCGGCAGCCTGAACGCGGCTTCCCGGCAGCTCGGCATCACCCAGCAGGCGGTGTCCGCCCGGGTCCGGTCGGCCGAGGCGCAGGCCGGCGTCGCGCTGATCACCCGGACGCCGCGCGGGTCGACCCTCACCCCGGAAGGCGTGGTGGTCGCGGAATGGGCCGCCCGGCTGCTGGCGGTCGCGGGCGAGCTCGACGCCGGGCTGGCCGCGTTCCGCCGCGACCACCAGACCCGGCTGCGGGTGAGCGCCAGCCTGACCATCGCCGAGCAGCTCCTGCCCGGATGGCTGGTATCCCTGCAGGCAGACGCCCGGCACCGCAGGCAGCCCGCGCCCCAGATCGTGCTGACCGCCGCCAACAGCGACACCGTGACCCGGCAGGTCCGGGCGGGCCAAGCCGACCTGGGCTTCGTCGAGGGCCCGGCCAGCCCGAAGGGCCTGCGCAGCCGCATCATCGGCCACGACGAGCTGGTCGTGATCGTCCGGCCCGATCACCCGTGGGCGCGGCGCCGCCAGCCGCTCGAGCCGGGTGAACTCGCCGCCGCGAGCATCGTCAGCAGGGAAGAGGGATCGGGGACCCGCGGCGTGCTGACGGCGGCCGTATCCGCCGCCCTGGGCAGCAGGGTCATCCTGCCGGTGGCGCTCGCGCTGTCGACCACGGCCGCGGTACGGTCGGCCGTCCTGGCCGGCGCCGGGCCCGCCGTGCTCAGCGAGCTGACCGTCGCCGAGGACATCGGCGCGCGGCGGCTCGCCCGGGTCCCGGTCGCCGGGGTGAACCTGCGCCGTTCCCTGCGCGCCATCTGGGCCGGAGGCAGCCTGCCGCCTGCGGGAGCGGCCCGCGACCTGCTGGCTCACGTCACCGCCGGGCGACCTGGAGACCGGAACGGCGGGCGCTGAGCGCAACCGGTAAACGCCGCGCGCCGGGTTGGCGCTCCTGCCGTGATAAAATACCCCTAAGGGTATAGGCGTATGATCTGGCCGCCATCGGGCGGCGCCCTGCCGGTGCCCAGACTGAGGAGCTTGGCATGGATATGGACAGCCAGACGATGGCCGCCGTGATCGCCCGGCTCCGCCGGGCCCAGGGGCAGGTCGGCGGGGTCATCAAGATGATCGAGGAGGGCCGGGACTGCGCCGACGTGGTAACCCAGCTAGCTGCGGCGTCCCGGGCGCTGGACCGGGCCGGGTTCAAGATCATCGCGACCGGCCTGGAGCAGTGCGCCCTGGACGGCGGCGACGGCGCTGCCGACACCGACCGCGCCCGGCTCGAACGGCTCTTCCTTTCCCTCGCCTGACTCCTCTCCCTCGCCTGACCCCGCTGCTCACGGCGGACGTGATGACGTGATCGCTTCCGCGGGCGGTACGAGCCAGCGCAGGTGCTCGCATTCGCCGAGCAGCTGAAGCCGCCGCCACAGCACGGCGGCGGGCGAGATCTGGCTGGCGTGCAGCAGCGCAGCCTGCCGCTGCCGCTGCCTGCTGACGCGAACGCACAGGTCGATCCGGCCCGGCGGCTGCCCGGAGAAGCCCTCGCCGGTTTCGGCCGAGAGCCGGGCGGCCACGGCCGCGGGCAGCGTCCAGGCCAGGACCGGCAGCCCGGCATGGCGTCCGGCCCGCACCGCGGCGCCCGTGGCGGCCCGGTGGTCCGGGTGCCCGGTTATCCCGGTGTCGTCGAAGACGAGCACGCCGGTCGCGCCGACGCGGGCGGCGGCGTCCGCGACGTGGCCGGCAAGCTCGGCCGCCGGGATGCCGGCCAGGCCGCCGTCGGGGTAGTCGAGCAGCGTGATGCCGGCTGCCCCGAGTTCAGCAGCTGCCTGGCGCAGCTCGATCTCGCGGGCGCGATGCAGATCGGCCCGCGTCTGATTCAGCGTGGATGCCCCGCCGTGGGTGTAGCACAGGATGTGTACTGCCGCGCCAGCCGCCGTGAGCTGGTCAATCACCGCGCCCCGCCCGAAGCTCTCATCGTCCGGGTGGGCGATCACCACCAGCGTGCTCGGCCAGGCCGGCAGCATCGTCCCGGCCCGGCCGGCCCGCGAGTCCGCCGGCCTCGAAGCTTTCATGACCCATCTCTCCTATACCCATAGGGGTACTCGTCAACGTCGTCCAGGGACCTTCGTCACACGGATATACCCCTACCGGTATTTGCGCGAGCGGAGGCCGGGCAGGTAGCCTTGCCTTGTCACATACCCTTGGGGGTATATCAGACGGGAGGCTCGCTTGCTGGCTATCGCCATCCCGGCCGGGCTGCTGATCGGCCTCTCGCTCGGGGCCCTCGGCGGCGGCGGGTCCATCCTCACCGTCCCGGTCCTGGTCTACCTGCTGCACCAGCCCCCGCACGCGGCCACGGCCGGGTCGCTGCTCATCGTGGGGATCACGGCAGCCGGCGGGATGATCGCGCACCAGCGGGCCGGCCGGGTCCGGCTCGCGCCGGGCATCGCCTTCGGCGTCCTCGGCGTGGCCGGCGCCTACGCCGGCACCCGGCTGTCCTCGAGCATCCGGCCCGACCTGCTGCTCAGCCTGTTCGCCGGGCTCATGCTCGTCGCCGCCGCGGCCATGCTGCGCCGCCGGCGCGGGACGCCCGGCCAGCACGCGCCCGCCGCCGGGAGCCTGCCTGCCCCGCACGAGGCAGCCGTTACCGATGACCTCGGTGCTTCCCCATTGCGGGGCGGGGCGATCACCGCCACCCTGGACAAGCCGGCGGCTGCCGTGCATGCGCCGGCCCCGTCCGCTGCCTGGCAGCGTCCTGGCGGGCCCGCGGCGGTCCGCCGGGGTCTCAAGATCGCCGCCGCGGCCACCGGGGTCGGCCTGCTCACCGGCTTCTTCGGCGTGGGCGGCGGGTTCGTCATCGTCCCTGCGCTCGTGCTCGCCCTGGGCTTTGACATGCCCGCCGCCGTGGGGACCTCGCTGCTGGTCATCGCGATCAACAGCGCCGCCGCGCTCGCCGCCCGCCTCGGCGGCCACGTCCACCTGGCCTGGCCGCTGCTCGGCGTGTTCACCGTCGCCGCGCTGGCCGGGGCGCTGGCCGGCAACCGTGTCGCCTCCCGTGTCGACGCGTCCCGGCTCACCGCCGCCTTCACCGTCCTGCTCATCGCCGTGGCCGCCTACTCGCTCACCCGCAGCCTGCCCGGGCTGGTGTAACCGCGAGCTACCCGCGCGCCGGGGTGCGCACCCCGGCTGCGGGCGTGTACCGCCGGAGGACCTTTGGCTCTAGGTACAGTGGAGGCCGCCGCGCTGGGATGGGGCCAGCTTCCGGTGGAGGCGTGCCGATGGTCACGCAGCCCGGCGATAGCGATCCGCCTGTGCAGGCCGGTGAGGAGCAGCCATGTGTGAGACCGGTAACCGCGCCGACGTCGTTGCGGCGGAATCATTGCCGGCGACCTTGGAGTGGAAGGGCGAGGTCCTTCCGCTGGAGCCGGTCGACGAGCTGTCGGTGCTGACCGTCTGCGACAACGTCACGGACATCCTGCTGCCGGACCAGGGCCCGGCGAAGCGGCTCCCGCTGGCCGCGATGGCCCGGCTGGCACCGCTGCTGGAGGCCCCGACGATACTGGGGGGCAAGGCGGCTGACGTGCCGCTGGCCCAGCACGGGTTCTCCGCGCTGGTGGAGGTCCGCAAGGGCGGCCGCGTGCGCCGGCTGCTGTTCGACACCGGGATCACGCCCGACGGGTGCGCCGGCAACCTGCGCCGCCTGGGCAAGGATCCGGCCGGTATCGAGGCGATCGTCTGCAGTCACGGCCACTTCGACCACACCACCGGGCTGTCCGGCCTGATCGGCCAGCTCGGCCGGGCGCGGATGCCGGTGCTGATCCACCCCGAGTTCTGGGCCCGGCGGCGGCTGGCCATCCCCGGCGAGCCGTTCGAGCTCCCCACCACCAGCCGGAACGCGCTCGAAGAGGCCGGCTTCGACGTCATCGAGCAGCGGCAGCCGTCGTTCCTGTACGACCGGTCGGTGCTGATCACCGGGGAAGTCGACCGCGTCACCGGATTCGAGCAGGGCTTCCCGGTCCACCAGGCCTGGCGCGGAGGAAGCTGGGAGCCCGACCCGCTGATCCTGGACGACCAGGCGCTGATCGCCCACGTCGCCGGACGCGGGCTGGTCGTCCTCACCGGCTGCGGGCACGCGGGCATCATCAACATCTGCCGCTACGCTCAGCGCCTCACCGGCGTCCAGAAACTGCACGCCGTCATCGGCGGCTTCCACCTGGCCGGCCCGCTGTTCGAGCCGGTCATTGAGGACACTGTCACCGCTCTGGAGCAGTTTGCCCCTGAGGTGATCGTTCCCGCCCACTGCACCGGCTGGAAGGCCACGCACGCGATCGCCCGCCGCCTGCCCGGCTCCTTCATCCAGAACAGCGTCGGCACCACCTTCCAGCTCACCGCCGCGTGAAGATCGCCGGGGCATCCCCCGCCGTGCCACGGCTGCCTGCCAGGCGCTCAAGCCGCTGACGACACTGGCACAGGCACCCTCTGCCAGCGGCGGCCCCAATTTCCGGCTCGGCAGGAAAATAACTGGGCGTAGTCTTCCGCCGACAGGTTCCGCATTTCCCGTCTTCAGGCAGGCATGAGTCTCCTGGTCTTCATATCGGCATGCCCGGCTGCGGGGCACCATCTCGCAAACCGGACATGCCAAGCTTGTTTCCTGGGTAATGGTGCTACCCATTGTGCTGTCTATGCAGCTTCTGCTAGCTCCGCCGCTTCCTGGTAAAACTCTTCCACACCGACGGCATTGGTGAGTATTTTGCCTGCCATCCTCAGTGCTTCCCGATCGATCGGGCCGAGGATGAGTTCATCACGTTCCGCCAGCTCCGTTGCGGCGTCCTCTATCGCGTGGGCTTCGTCCATAGTCAATTCGACTGTGATCATCGTCCTCATCTCCTCACCACAGCCCGGCCGCGCGATCGTCTCCTCTGAGTACGCTAGATCGGCGCGGCCTGCTGTCTGCGCCTCCTGCACAGGTGATCGCTGCAGGCCAGTCGGGTATGCCCGCCGAAGGTCCCGACTTCAGTGGCCTTGGTCCTCATGCTGAGCCAGAGGCTTGCCGGTCGGCCGAGTCGCGGGGGGACCTGACGGCATGCGACGAGCTGGCGGTCCCCCGCGTGCTGAAGCGTGACATCGGCGAGCTGGACCGTGGCACGGCTCCAGCAGGCACGCGTCGAGTTCGGCTGCCTGGACAAGGACGACGTGTACGCGGACACGCCCATCTATGACCTCGGTGCCGACAAGGCGGTCGCGGCCCATGCAAGGCTCCGGACGGAACGATTCACATCGGGGATATCCCGGAACTCCTGACCCAAGCCGCCCGCAACAGGCAGCCCTGGCCGCCATGAGCTGGCGGCGGCCTCACGCACCTGATCGCTTAAAGCGCCTGGTCCAGGCTCGCCGCCGGCCGACGACCCGGACGGCCGCGAGGCACTCGCTGACCCTGGCACGTTCAGCGCACCGCAGCGAATATGCGGCCGGGCTGGTACCGGACGGAAGTTCATAGGAATACACAGTGCCGGTGCGAGGCGAGGTAACCTCAACCGTACCGCCGACGATCCTGGTCTCATAACTCATCACGGGGCCTCCTCACGATCGTGGAGCGGCGCATGCCCGCTTCAGGCCCTCGGATACATCTTGTTTTGTTTTCCTCCGGCGAGAGCCCGGTTCCCAAGAGGCCGAACGTCACGTAAGTCTGGGCATTCGTCCCTGCCCTGGTACCAGCTCCGCTGCCGGTGGCCTGCGCCGCTCACCGCCGAGTCGCAGTTCTCCGCGGTCAGCTCGATCGTTGCCAGGCGCCTGGTGGTCCGGCCGCCAGCTCACAGACCACTTGGTGTACGTCGTCTCCGGCTGCCCTGGAGAGACTGCCAGGACGAACTAACGCCAAGTCGATCGCCTCAGATCCCGGCCTGCGGCTCCAGGCCCACACTGACAGGAGCGCCGGGAAGCTGGCAAGTGCCGCGATGGCCTCCCCGACCGGATGCCCGTCTTCGACGGGTACCCTCCGCAGCCGCGCCAGCCAGGCGTCGGCGCTGTTGCCGACCAGGTTCCCGAAGGTGATCGCCGTGATATACGCCTTGATCTCGGCCTGCTCAGCCGGAATCCAGGCAGCCGCAAGCGCTCGCTCCGCGCCCGGGTCAGCATCACCCAGCTGGCTCGCCACGTGCTGGGCGTACAAGATGGCGACCTCCTCGGGCGTGCTATCAGCGCCGAGGGATCCGCTATGGAGGGTCTGGCGCAGCGCAGCCAAGTCCACGCCGTTGCGCAGCGCCAGCACGGTGTGCCCCCAATGGAGTAACGGCAGTCGTTGACTGAGGTGACGGCCAGCATGACCTGCTCGCGCAATGCACGTGAGATCCGCGGCCGGATGAGTGCGCGCGCCAGCACAGGGCTGGCAGTCATCACGGCGGCGAGGCTACGGGCGTACAGGGGCAACGAGAAGGTGCGCTTGCGGAAGGGCGCGTCAGATGCGGGGCTTCGCGCTGCCGGAGGGAGCGTCGGGCGAGGGCATTACCGCCAGCTACCGCGACGGGGTGCTGGAGGTGGTCGTGCCGAAGGCGCTCGAGCGCGCCGAGCCGAGGCAGATCCCGGTCAGCGCCGCCGACGGCAAGACGGCTCTACCCGTGTCACAGCACGCGGCCTGACCACAACGCACGGCAGGCCGCCGGCCGCCGCTCAGATAAGGAGTCCTGTCATGAAACGGAACATGCATGCCGCCGACCGGATCGTCCGGGCCGTCCTGGCAGCGGCCGCGGTCTGGCTCGCGATCGCGGTGGGCGCGGGGAACCGTCGGCGGAGTGATCGCCCTGGTCTTCGCGGGGATCATGGCGGCCACGGCCATCAGCGGGTTCTGCCCGCTGTACCTGCTGCTCGGCCGCTCAGCGGGCGCCGGAAGCTGGCCTGAGCCCGGCCGGGATGGCCGGGCCCGCGTCGGCCCGGCCACCGCGTGGGGATGCTGCCTGGTCAGCCTGGGCGCCTGCGACGTCGCCCCGCGGTCAGGATGACTGCGGGCGGCGTCGCGGTCGATCACCAGTCCGAGGTACAGGCAACCCCGTGAGGGACATAACGAGCACCTGCCTGTCAGGTCGATAGCTGTCGGCCTTACCGTCGGTGTATGGCGGAGACAGATGTGGCCGCCCCGCAATGGGTGAAGCCGCCCGGCCGGAGCACGGACATCGGGTGCCGCACGTGCACGGCTGCGCCTGAGGGCGCGGCCCGCGTCCCCACGCGCACATCCCGGTTCCGGCCGCCGGCCGCGGACTCGGTGGGTGACTGCCTAGCTGCCCGGGAGCTACCCGGATGACCGGTCCGGCCGGCCGGGCACGTCGCCCTGGCCTGCCGCGCTGGCTCGGCACTGTGCGCGGCCGGCGGCAGGTCAGGGCCAGCGAGCGCGTGCGGCGCCCGCAGCCGCTGCTGAAGCAGCGCTTGCCGTCCGGGCGCGGGGCGATGGAGCAGCCGAACATCACCAGCGGCGGCGCTGGGGTCCTGACGCCCCGGTTCTGGGTGATGGTGGTGCTGACCGGCATCGCCGCCGGGCTGCTCGGCGCGCTGATGATGCTGATCTTGTTCAACGTGCAGTACGCGGCGTTCGGCTACCACGAAGGCAGCCTGCAGCACGGCGTGGCGCAGGCACCGGCGGCGCGGCGGGTCGCCTCGTTGCTGGTCGCGGGAGTGTTCGGCGGTGTCGCGTGGTTCTTGCTGCGGCGGTACACCCGGGGCGAGCCGTCGGAGATGGACGAGGCGGTGTGGAACGGCGACGGGCGGCTGTCGTTCCGCCGCTGCCTGGGCACCTCGGTGATCTCCGAGGTCGTCATCGGCATGGGCGCCTCGATCGGCCGGGAGGCCGCGCCCAAGCTGCTGGGCGGCGCGTCCGGGAGCGTGCTGGCCGGCTGGGGCGGCCTGTCGGCGCAGCAGCGGCGGCTGCTAGTGGCGTGCGGCGGCGGCGCCGGGCTCGCCGCGGTCTACAACGTCCCGCTGGCCGGCGCCCTGTTCACCGCGGAGATCCTCATCGGCAGCATCTCCCTGCCGGTCATGCTGCCGGCCATCGCGTGCTCGTGGATCGCGACCGCCACCGCGTGGATATACCTGCCCGATCACGCCGTCTACCCCGGGATCCCGGACTACCGGTTCACCTGGTCGCTGATGACCTGGGCGGTGCTGGCGGGGCCGGTCATCGGGCTGGTCTCGGCCGGCTACATCCGGCTCATCGGCTGGGTGTCGCATCACCGCGCCACGGGCACCACGGCGCTGTTCGCGCCGGTGATCGCCTTCGGCGTCCTCGGCGTCATCGGCATCTGGTACCCGCAGCTGTTCGGCAACGGCCTGGACATGGCCCGGGACGCGTTCCTCGGCATCAGCGGCTTCAGCCTGCTGCTCACCTTGTTCGCGCTCAAGCCGCTGGTCACCGCCATGTGCCTGGGCAGCGGGGCGTCCGGGGGCCTGTTCACCCCTACGCTGGCCACCGGCGCGGTCCTCGGCGGCGCGCTCGGCATCGCCTGGAACCTGGCCTGGCCCGGCTCCCCGTCCGGCGCGTTCGCCATGGTCTGCGCGGCGGCCATGATCGGCGCGTCGATGCAGGCGCCGCTGTCCGGTCTCGCCCTAGTGCTCGAGCTCACCCACAGCGGCTTCGGGCTGATGGTCCCGATGATGGCGGCGACCGGGATCGCCACCCTCGTCGCCTTCCACGTCGACGGGTACTCCATCTACTCCGCCCGGCTGCCCGCCCATACCGCGGACAGCGCGCCCGTCGCGCCACCGGATAGCCGGACGGACCATCGGCACTAG
>JBKQQQ010000178.1:0-15363 GCA_052144275.1 Streptosporangiaceae bacterium | reverse complement strand
GACACCGGAAAGGTCGTGTGGGCCATGTTCTACCCGCGGTTAACGGTGTCCTGGCGTATGGGCGGCGTATGCGTGGTGGACAGGTTTGCCCGCGCCCGGCCGGCCACGTTAGGCTTTTTAGCGAGGCGAATGGCACGGCTCTGGCGGTGGCCCGGCAGCCGGTCATGAGCCTGACAGGTTTCTGGACGTTGGTCTTGAGCCGTAACCGCCGCGAGTAGCACCGAAGTACTCGCGGGCGCGGTCTTGACCTCATTGGGCCGGTGATCTGGGAGGCCGTGTACGTGCTCGCGCCCAGCTTGGTGACGACCGGGAAGCGGCGTTCAGGCGTCACCCCGGACCGATGGACACGAGCGCCGCTGCCAACATCGCCGACGCAGCGTAGCAGCCCAGATGGCCACTAATTCCCGGCGACCAGGACGCGCGCCAGCGCTCACCGACCGGCGCTGGGAACGCGGCGTTTTCGACCGGCTGGTCAACGCGGTCCAGGCGGGTGAGAGCCGGGTCCTCGTGGTACGCGGCGACCCGGGCGTGGGCAAGAGCGTGCTGCTGGATTACCTGGTCAGCCGGGCGCCGGGGTGCCGGCTAGCGCGCGCGGTGGGGGTTCAGTCGGAGATGGAGCTGGCGTTCGCCGGGCTGCATCTGCTGTGCGCGTCGATGCTGGATCACCTGGAGGCGATCCCGGTGCCGCAGCGGGAGGCGCTGCGGACCGCGTTCGGCATCAGCGCCGGCCCGCCGCCGGACCGGTTCCTCGTCGGCCTCGCTGCCTTGAGCCTGCTGTCGGAGGTGGCTGGGGAGCGGCCGCTGATCTGCGTGATCGATGACGAGCAGTGGCTTGATCACGCTTCGGCGCAGGCGCTGGGGTTCGTGGCGCGGCGGCTGGGGGCCGACCCGGTGGGCCTGGTGTTCGCGGCCCGGGTGCCGGGTGAGGAGCTGGCCGGGCTGCCGGAGCTCGTGGTGGAGGGCCTAGGGGAGAGTGACGCGCGGGCGCTGCTGGACTCGGCGCTGGCCGGGCCGCTGGATGCGCGGGTCAGGGACCAGATCGTGGCCGAGACGCAGGGGAACCCCCTGGCGCTGCTTGAGCTGCCGCGGGGCCTGACGCAGGCGGAGCTGGCGGGCGGGTTCGGGCTGCCCGGTGCGGCGCCGCTGTCCGGCCGGATCGAGGAGAGCTTCCGCCGCCAGCTCGACGCCCTGCCACCCGAGGCCCGTCGTCTGCTGCAGTTGGCGGCGGCGGATCCGTCCGGGGATCCGGTGCTGGTGCGGCGGGCGGCGGGACGGCTGGAGATCCCGCTTCAGGCGGAGGCGGCAGCCGCCGACGCGGGCCTGGCGGAGTTCGGGATGCGAGTCCGGTTCCGCCATCCGCTGCTGCGCTCGGCGGCCTACCGGTCGGCGTCGGCTGCGGACCGGCAGCAGGCGCACGGCGCGCTGGCGGAGGTCACCGATCCGGTAGCCGATCCTGATCGGCGGGCCTGGCACCGGGCCCAGGCCGCGGCCGGGCCGGATGAGGAGGTCGCGGCGGAACTTGAGCATTCGGCCGGCCGGGCGCAGGCCCGCGGCGGCCTGGCCGCGGCCGGGGCGTTCCTGGAGCGCTCGGTGCTGCTGACGGTCGATCCAGCGCGCCGTGCCGAGCGCACGCTGGCGGCGGCGCAGGCCAACCTGCGGGCGGGTGCGTTCGACAAGACTCT
The DNA here is from genome assembly GCA_052144275.1 of Streptosporangiaceae bacterium. Classification (GTDB taxonomy): domain Bacteria; phylum Actinomycetota; class Actinomycetes; order Streptosporangiales; family Streptosporangiaceae; genus Palsa-504. The sequence continues at coordinate 13,681 of JBKQQQ010000178.1, read as the reverse complement.
TGAACTGCTCGTCACGGCGGAGGCCGAGCCGCTTGACGAGTTCGCCAGCGCCCGGGTGGACCTGCTGCGCGGGCAGATCGCGTTTGCCTCGGGCCCGGGCAGCGACGCCCCTCCGCTGTTGCTCAAAGCCGCCAAGCGGCTCGAGTCACTCGACCTCGGACTGGCGCGAGAGATCTATCTGAGCGCGTGGATTGCCGCGTTGTTCGCCGGGCGTTTCGCGGGAGCCGGCGATCTTCTTGAGGTCTCCCGCGCCGCCAGGGGCCTGCGGTCGGCGGACCCTCCGCGTCCGGTCGACCTAGTGCTCGACGGCCTCACGTTGCTGGTCACCGACGGACCGACGGCCGCGGCAGCGACGTTGCGCCGCGCCGCGAGCGCCTTTGCCGACGCCGACATCTCTGTGGAAGAAGCGCTCCGGTGGGGCTGGCTGGCTCAGGCGGCCGCCAGCGCTGTCTGGGACGATGAACGCTGGCGCGCGATGCTCCTGCGGCAGGTCCAGATTGCCCGTGACGTCGGCGCGCTCGACCAGCTGCCGATCGACCTGGCCTCGCTGGGCACGGACGCCGCGTGGAGCGGCGACTTCGCGGCGGCCGCGGCCTTGATCGCGGAGACCGACGCGGTCTGTGCGGCGACCGGGACTCGCAGCGCGCCCTTCGCCGCGATGCTGCTCGCTTCTCTCCGAGGCAACCAAGCCGAGGCCGGCCCGCTGATCGAGGCCACCATCGCCGAGGCCGCAGCCGGCGGGCAGGGAATCGCGGTGACCTACGCGCACTGGGCGGCCGCCATCCTCTACAACGGCCTCGGCCGGTACGAGGACGCACGGGCGGCGGCCCAGCAAGCCAGCCAGGATAAGCCCGCGCTCTATACGGCCATGTGGGCGTTGCCCGAGCTGATCGAGGCCGCCGTGCGCATCGGGAACACCCAGCTTGCCGCCGACGCGCTCGCGCGGCTGGCGGAAACCACACGGGCCGGCGGAACCGACTTCGGGCTGGGCATCGAGGCGCGCTCGCGGGCGCTGGTGAGCGAGGGCGCGGCCGCCGTGGGCTGCTACCGCGAGGCGATCGACCGGCTGGGCCGCACCCAGCTCCGTCCGGAGCTCGCCCGGGCCCACCTGCTGTACGGCGAGTGGCTGCGCCGCGAAGGCCGCCGCGCCGACGCCCGTACCCAGCTGCGGACCGCCCATGAGATGCTGGCCGCGATGGGTGTGGAAGCGTTCGCCGAACGGGCCAGGCGCGAGCTGCTGGCCACCGGTGAGACGGTCCGCAAGCGGACGGTCCAGGCGCCTGACACGCTCACCGTGCAGGAGGCGTCCATTGCCCGGCTGGCGCGGGACGGGCGGACTAATCCTGAGATCGGCGCCCAGCTGTTCCTGTCCGCCCGCACGGTCGAATGGCACCTGCGCAAGGTGTTCACCAAACTCGGCATCAGCTCACGCCGGGAGCTGCCCGGGGCACTGGCGAACCTCGGCCAGGGCGGCCTGTCAGGCTAGCCACGCCGGTCCCGCCGCGGGCACCGGGTCAGTGACCGGCGGTCTGGCCGCCGTCGATGTGCAGGATCTCCCCGGTGATGTACGGCGACGCCTCCAGGAACAAGATGCCGTCGACGACGTCGCTGACCTGGCCGACGCGCCCGAGCGGAGGAAGCTGGTCACCGAGTCCCTCATAGCTGTCCGCCGGGTGCATCGGCGTCTGGATGATGCCCGGCGAGACGGCGTTGACCCGGATGCCGCGGGAAGCGTACTCGACGGCCAGCGACCTGGTGGCCGCGGCTAGGCCGCCCTTGGTCAGCGCGGTCAGGACCGCTGGGGTGCTGGAGTTCGCGTATTCCGCGATGGTGGCCGAGATGTTGACCACGTGGCCGCCGTACCGCTTGAGCATCTCGGCGATGGCCCGCTGGGTCAGCCAGAAGAATCCGCTGAGGTTGACGCCGAGCACCAGGGCGTAGTCCTCGGCGGTGTAGTCGGTGAACGGCTTGGAGACGAAGACGCCGGCGTTGTTGACGAGCGTGTCGATGCGTCCGAAACGCTCGAGGGCTCCGCCGACGATCCGGTCGGCGGTGGCGGGCTCGGCGATGTCGCCGTCGACGGTGAGCACGTCGCGGTCGTCCGTCGGCTTCATCGTGCGGGCGGTAGCGACCACCCCCCAGCCTTGCCGGCGGTAGGCGGCGACCAGGCTCGCACCGATGCCCTGGGAGCCGCCGGTGATGATGGCGACCTTCTGGCCCTTATCGCTCATGGCGTTCCAGTCGGTGCCGTGGTCGGCGGGTACATGATCGCCGGGTCGTTCGGGTGCGGCGAGAGCGGGGTGACCTCGTCGGTGCGCCACACCCGCAGCGGCATCGAGGCGAGGACCTCCTCAAGCCGTTCGCCGTCGGCGGCGGCGAACAGCCCGAGCGTGCGCCATTCGCCTGGCTGCAGCGGCGGGCGCCACAGGCGCAGCAGGTGCCCGGCGGCCGCGAGCTCGCGCGAGTGGGCGGCCTCGCGGGTACGGATGTCCTGGACCGTTTCTTCCGGCGTCCCGTCCGGCACGTGGGTGGTCATGGTGACGAGGTATTCCATGGTCAGGCACCTCCTGGGACGGCCGCGGCGCTCGGGGAGTCCGCGGCTGACGGGCTCCGGCCGTGGCCGGCCTGGTACGGGTGGTGCATCGAGTGGTCGCCGGACTCCCAGTTCTCGCGCAGGCCGGGCGCGGCCAGGTCCCAGTCCGGGCGGATCTCGCGGGTCACCTCGCGCAGGTCGCGGCGGAGATCCTCGAACGACGGCCTGCCCCAGAACCAGTAGCCGTTGTAGACGCTGTAGATGACCAGCCCCGGCTGGAGCACGAGCGTGTACGGGATCATCGGGTCGTAGTAAGAGTCGGTGTACTCGGCGATGTCAAGGTCCTTCTGAATCTTGCGGCCGGCGTCGGACAGGAAGGTCCACTGTGCGCCGACCGAGTCCCGGAACTCGTTGGTCTTGAGGATGTTGTCGGTCGAGATGGTGACGATCTGGGTGTAGGAAACGCGGATCTTCGGGTAGTTGGCGGCCAGTTCGAGGTGCTGCTGGTGGTCCTTCGGGCAGAACCCGCCGCGCGAGAGCACCAGGATCATCGGGTCGATCCCCTGCAGCTCGCTCAGCCGCCGCCGGGTCTTGGTGTGGTCGGTCAGTTCGTAGTCGGGGAAGGTCCCGCCAGGAACGATGTCAGCGCGCATGGGGTTTCTTCTTTCTTCATCCCCGAACGGCGATCTGCTCGCCGCCGTCGATGTCGTACGTCGCGCCGGTCAGCGCCGTGTTGGTCATGATGTGCACGGCGAGCGCGGCGACGTCGGCCGGTTCGACCACGCGCCCGATGGGCAGCGTCGCGCGGAGCTGGGCGCGGCGCTTGTCGAGGTCGTCGCCGAGCAGCGACGCGGACAGCGGCGAGTCGACGAAGCCGGCGGCGATGAGGTTGACCCTGATCGGCGCGACCTCGAACGCGAGGCTGGCGATCAGGGCGGGCAGCGCGGCGTTGCCCGCCGCCATGAGCGACAGGCCAGGTCCCTGTTCGCGGCTGGTGCCGGCCATGAACAGCAGCGTGCCGCCGGGCCGCACCCGGCCGACGGCGTGCTGCGCCACGGCGATGGCCAGCCACACATGGTCGTCGAAATCGCGGTGCGCCCGCTCGCGGTCCAGGTCGGCCAGCGGCGCGTAGTACGGACCGGGGCCCGTGACCAGCACGTGGTCGATCGTCTCGGGCAGGTCACCGAAGAACCGGTCGAGGGCGGCCGGATCGGTGGCGTCGAAGGCCGCGCTGCTCAGCGCGCCGAGCTCGGCCGTGGCCCGTTCGAGCCGGTCGCGGTTGCGGCCGGTCAGGACGACGCTGGCGCCCTCGGCGCGGGCGCGGCGGGCTGTTTCGAGTCCGATGCCAGAGCTGCCGCCGATCACGACGACGATTTGTCCGGGCAGTTCCGGTTGGCGCTGAGCGGGAGAAACGGCGGTGGCGGTGGTCATGATCCCTCCGATGGATGGTGTCCGCGTCGTATCACGGTGTCCCGACCGGGTCTCACGGCGATCCCGCGGCGGCCGGCTGGCTGGTGGCCGTGATCTGGCCGTGGAGCGCTTTCAGCGCGTCGACGTAGATCTCGGAGAAGGTGGGGAAGGGCTGGATGACGTCGCGCAGCACCGATAGCGGCACGCGGGCGCGGATGGCCAGCGTGGCCTGCTGCAGCCACTCGCCGGCCTCGGGACCGAGCGCGTATGCGCCGGTCAGATGGTCGCCGTCGCTGAGCAGGGTCAGGAAGCCGTTGGAGCTGGCGTATTCGTGGGTGTAGGTGGCCGTCTTGGCCACCTCGGACAGCAGGGCGGTCGCGCTGAACCGGGCCTGCGTGGCGCCGACGGAGGCGGCTTGCGGGTCGGTGTAGATCACGTCGGGTATGGCCTCGTAGTGGGCCTCGCGGGGCTCGCCGAGAATGTTCGCGGCGACGACCTCGCCCTGGTACTTGCCGACGTGGGTCAGCAGCCGCACGCCGGTGACGTCGCCGACGGCCCACAGGCGCTCCCCCGCGCGCAGGTGGGCGTCGACCGGGATACCTTGCGGACCCGCCTGGACGCCGACCGTCTCCAGGCCGGCGGGGACGCGCGGGCGCCGGCCCGTGGCGACGAGCAGGTGGTCGCCGCGCAGCTCGCGGCCGCCCTCGATCGACATGACGTAGTCGTCGCCGTCGCGCCGCGCGGCGGTCGCGTGCATGCCCAGGAAGAGCTCGATGCCGTCGCGCCGCAGGACCTCGCCGAGCGCTTCGCCCAGCGGCGCGGGCTCGCGGGCGAGGACGTGTTCGGCCCCCTCGATCAGGGCCACCTCACCGCCGAGGCGGCGCACGGCCTGGGCCATCTCGGCCCCGACGGGTCCGCCGCCCAGTATCAGCAGCCGCCGCGGGACGGCCTTCATGCCGGTCACCTCGCGGTTGGTCCAGATACCGTCGAGCTCGCGCAGGCCCGGGACGGGCGGCACGACCGGATCAGCGCCGGTCGCCACGACCACATGCCGCGCGGTGTGGCGCACGCCGTCGACCTCCACCACGCCCGGCCCGGCGAGCCGGCCGGTCCCGCGCAGCAGGTCGATGCCCTTGCCCGCCAGCCAGCGCTCCTGCCCGGCATCGGAGTAGTTGGAGACCATGAAGTCGCGATAGGCGAGCGCCGCCTCGACGTCGACTTCCGCGCGGGCCCCCGCATCGCGCGCGGCCTGCACCGCCTCGCCGGGGCGCAGCAGCGTCTTAGACGGGATGCACGCCCAGTAGGAGCACTCACCCCCGACCAGTTCGCGCTCGACGAGAGCGACCCGCAGGCCGCCCTCGGCCAGCGCCCCGGCACAGTGCTCGCCCGGTGAGCCGCCGCCCACCACGATGACGTCGTAGTCGTCGTTCATGGACCTCACCGGCCCGGCAGGCGGGTGGTGATCTCCTGGACGAACCAGCCGTTGCCGTCCGGGTCGCTGAACGAGACGAACGAGCCGTAGCTCTTGTGGTCCGGTGCCGGGCCAGATGCCCGTCCCTCGGTCCCGGCGTGGTGGAACACCCCGCCCGCGTCGTGGAACACCTCGCTCACCTCGACACCGTGGCCGATGAGCTCGGCCCGGGCCGCGTCGATGTCGGTGACGGTCAGCTGCAGGCCATCAGCCGAACCCGGTGCGGCCGAGGTGATCCCGGTGCCGAAGATGATCGAGCACTGCGAACCAGGCGGGGTCAGCTGCACCACCCGGAAGTCCTCGCTTTTGGCGAAGTCGGCGTCCAGCCGCCACCCCAGCCCCTGGTAGAAGTCCTTGGCCTTGTCGACGTCGGAGACGGGCACCACGACAACCTCGAGTTTCATGTCCATGACCGCAATTCCTCTCCTGTCAGCGCTGGTTGCTTCTGGCTCCACGATCGCGCTTGCGCGCGTCCCGTCGCGCCCGTGAGTACCCTGGCCAATGCCCTGGCCCCGGGCCGCCAGCTATCAAAATGAGCGATATTACCTGGTGGCAACGAGGATCGGCCCTGGCCGGCTACCGTCCCATGATCCTTGCCGATCTGGCTGGCTGGAGCAGCCGGAGCCAGGTGTCCTGAAACGGCGGACACCGGCCGGTCGGTATTACATCACCCAGCCCACCGTCTACCTGGCGTAGCCCGTCCGGCTTAGACGGCTGCGTTCAGGTGTTTCCCACGGCGGCTCAGGGCCTGGTCGAGTTCGCGACGGGAGCTGATGTCCAGCTTGGCGAACACCTTGCGCAGGTGCCACTCGACGGTGCGGGCGCCGATGAACAGCTGGGCGCCGATCTCCGGGTTGGTTCGCCCGTCCCGGGCCAGCTGGGCGATTTCCTCCTCTTGCGGAGTCAGTTCGTCGCGGGTGTCCTCGGTCCGCTTGCGTACTTTCTCGCCGGTGGCCACCAGCTCGCGCCGGGCTCGTTCGGCCAGTGCCTGGGTGCCCATGGAGACGAAGGCTTCGAACGCGGGCCGCAGCTGGTTGCGGGCGTCGATCCGCCGGTTCTCCCGGCGCAGCCATTCGCCGTAGCTCAGCCGGGCCCGGGCCAGGTGGGTCGCCATCCGGGTCCGGCTCAGCCGCTCGATGGCCTCGCGATACTCCTCTTCGGCAGCGCGCCCCTCGGCCAGCAGCGCCCGGGATCGCGCCGCCGCGCCGCGGGCCCAGTCGCTGCCGCTCGCCGCGGCTATCTCCGACAGCCGGTCCGCCGCCGCGGCGGCGCGCTCTCGCTGATCGCTTCGCACCGCGGCTTCGGTCAGCTCGTACAGGGCCCAGGGCGAGATGACGAGCTCGTCGACCGCGCTGGCCTGGTGCGCGGCCTCGGCGGCGAGGCCGTAGTTGCCGAGGCCGTTGTGCAGCACGGCGTTGGCGTACTCCGTGTACGTCAGCGCCGCGCCCTCGCCCCGGTCCGCGGCGCCCTGAACCATCACCTCGGTCAGCCGGGCGGCGGTCGGCGCGTCCCCCCGCCACGCCGCGAGCAGGAGCGAGACGTAGGGCAGCGTGGCCGCCCTGATCCCCGGGTCGATGCGCTCGCCCTCGGCCAGCAGGGCCTCCGCCGCCGACAGCTGGCCGGCCTGGATGTCGATCTCGGCGAGATAGTCGAGCGCGAACGGAAGCCAGCTCAGGGTGCCGTTCGCGCGCGCCAGCCGGACCTGGCCGGCCGCGAGTGAGAACCACGCCTCATCATCCCACAGGTCCATGGCGACCAGGTTGTACGAGACGCACAGCCAGTCCAGCTCCTGCGGCTGCGCACGGTAGCGCCGCAGCGCTTCGGCGAGCATGGGCGCGGCGGCCGCGTATCCATCGGTCAGCCGCACGGCCAGGCCGCGGAGCAGCAGCTGCGAGTGCGGCAGCGGCTCAGGCTCACAATCCCCGGAGAGCCCAGAAGGGCCGAACGGCGCCGCCTGCGCCGCGCGGGCGATGTCCAGGACGTCCGGCCCGTGGGCGAGCCGGCCAGCGTAGATCGCGGCCACCAGGGCTTCGAGGTAGGTCTGCCGGGCCAGCTCGGCATCCAGGGTCTGCAGCCGCTGGGCGGCTCGCAGCAGCAGCGGCGGCGCGTCGCTGCCCCGCCGCAGGGCGAACGCGATCTGCGCCCGCATCCGCTGCACGTGCGCAGAGCCCAGCTCGCTGAGCGGTCCGACCTCCGCCGTGACCAGCAGGGCCTGCGCGGTCACGAAATCCCCGGCCGCGTACTTCGCCTCGGCCGCCGCGAGCGCCCGCGAGGCGCGCTCGCCCGGGTCCGGGGTGAGCGCCACGGCGCGATGCCAGAAGGCGGCGGACGCGGCCACCCCGCCGCGGCGCAGTGCCCGGTCGGCCGAGTTGATGAGCTCGGCGGCCACCGCCTCGTCAGGGACGGCCGTGGCGTGCGCGCGATGCCAGGCCCGCCGGTCGGGATCGACTCCCGGATCGGTCACCGCCGCGAGCGCGGCATGGGCCGCTCGCCGGTCCTCGGCCGCGGCGGCCCGGTAGACGGCCGAACGCACCAGCGGATGCCGGAAGCGCACGTTCACGCCGAACTCCAGCAGGCCGGCGTCCGCGGCCAGGGTGATGCCCGAGATGTCCAGGCCGAGGACGTGGGCTCCCCGGAGAATCACGGCCGCGTCCCCGACCGGATCGGCCGCCGCGAGCAGGATCAGCCGCTGGGCCTGCTCAGGCAGCTCACCGAGGCGCTCCAGGTACTGGGCCTCGATGCGGCCGGGCAGGTCTCCCGCGTCCGGGAGCGCGAACCCGCCGGCCAGTTCGGCCGCACCCAGGCCGCGGCAGAGCTCGAGCAGGGCGAGCGGGTTGCCGTGCGTCTCCTCGATGATGCGGGCGCGGACGCTCTCGTCCAGCGGGCCCGACGTGACCGTCGCCAGCAGTGCCCGGGCCGGCTCCTCAGCCAGTCCGTCCAGCCGGAGCTCGGGCAGGCCGGCCAGGGGATCCGGCGAGGCGACTGGTTGGGACGGCGTCCGGGCCGCGAACACCAGCGCGATCGACTCCGCGAGCAGGCGGCGCCCGACGAACCCGAGCACCTGAGCCGAGGCCTGGTCGAGCCACTGCGCGTCGTCCACGACGCACAGCAACGGCTGCTCCTCGGACGTCTCCGCCATCAGGCTGAGCGCCCCGAGGGCGAGCAGGAACGGGTCGGGGTTGTGTCCCGGGTCGAGTCCGAACGCGACGCTGAGTCCGCGTCGCTGGGGCTCGGCGAGCGAGCCGAGCCGGCCGAGCATCGGAACGCACAGCTGGTGCAGCCCGGCGAAGGCGAGCTCCATCTCCGATTCGACCCCGGCCGCGCGGACCACGTGGAAACCGGACGCCTGCCTGACCAGGTGGCGCAGCAGGGCCGTCTTGCCGATCCCCGGTTCGCCCCGCATCACCAGGACGGCACTTTGACCGCTTCGCACGTTGGCGATGAGCTGGCCCAGGATCTCCAGCTCGCCGGTCCGGCCGAGCAACCGGGGCGGGGGAGGCACGGTCACCCCGGGCCTCTCAGAGCACGCCGCTCAGGGGGAACACACCGCGAACTTCACTGGCGGGACCGAACGACAAATTCAGATGCTGGAGCACAACAACCATGCCGCCGCCTCTCCCTGCCGCCTGACTGAAGGCTCACGGGACGCTTCAGCTAACGCTAGCCGCCACGTCAGGCGGGTCGCAACGGCCGCAGAGCGCACTCAGCGGACCTGGTCTGCTGGCGCGTACCGCTTCTGGCTTGCGCGTCAAGCCCCCGATCATGCCGCAGGCGCGGTTAGCAGTTCTAGGGAGCACGACACACTTCAAGCAGGAGGCTCAGCGTCATGCAGGGGTCGGGAGCCGAACTGGTACTCCTCGGCGGACTGGGTCGCGCCAGCCGACGTACGCTCCCGCCATCTCCGGGATTGTCCCACGCCGCGATGACGGCCGGGTTAGCCGGGCATTTCCGCACGGTGACACGGGTGCCGGGCTCGTTCGGAATGAAAAAGACCTTTTCGCCCGAACGAGCTGGGTTCAAGCCTGGGATGCTGGTGAGATGACATCGTTCTGGGCCCTGGCGGTTGCGCGCGACGATCTGTCCCGGACCGCGCTGGTCGAAGGGGACGTGCCGGAGATCGGCGACGGCGAGGCCCTGCTGCGCGTCGACCGGGTCGGCCTGACCGCGAACAACGTGACGTACGCGGTGCTCGGCGAGTCCTTCCGTTACTGGGACTTCTTCCCAGCCGAACCCGGCTGGGGAATGGTGCCCCTGTGGGGTTTCGCCGACATCGCCGCCTCCGCCGTGGCCGGCGTTCCGGTCGGCGGACGGGTCTACGGGTACCTGCCGCCGGCCAGCCACCTGGTGGTGCGGCCCGGCCGGGCCGACGCGCGCGGCTTCCGTGACGCCAGCCCGCACCGCGCCCCGCTGCCGTCGCCGTACAACGCCTACGCCCTGACCACCGGCGACGCGGCGTACCGGGGCGACCAGGAGGACCTGCTCATCTTGTTCCGGCCGCTCTTCTTCACCTCGTTCATGCTGGCCGACTTTCACCAGGACAACGGCTGGTTCGGTGCCGAGGTGCTCGTGCTCTCCTCGGCGTCCAGCAAGACCGCCTACGGCACCGCGTTCCTGCTGCGCGGGAAGACCCCGCAGCTGGTCGGTCTCACCTCGGCGGCGAACGTGGCCTTTACCGAGAGCCTGGGCTGCTATGACCGGGTGCTGCCCTACGACGCGGTCGATCAGCTCAGCCCGGCCGTCGCCACGGCCTACCTGGACTTCGCCGGCAGCGCCGACGTCCGCGCCCGGATCCGCGGCCACCTGGGCGCGCGGCTGGTACACGAGGCGGTCGTCGGCGTCACCCACCAGGATCAGTCCGGCGCGCAGGCGCTCGGCGGTCCGCGCAGAAGCGTCTTCTTCGCCCCCGACCAGATGCGCAAGCGCTCAGCCGACTGGGGCCGCGAGGGGCTGGACGCGCGTTTCGCGCAGGCGTGGCGAGGGTTCGCGGCCGCCGCCGACGGCTGGGTCGACGTGGTCCGCCATCACGGCCACGACGCGCTGCGCGAGGTGTGGCTCGACGTCCTGGCCGGCCGCAGCGCCCCCCGCACCGGCCACGTGGTGACCTTCTGACGCACGCGCCAGCCTCAGCAGGCGCCAGCCCGGCGCCGGGCCAGCACCGGCAACCCCATTGTCCCGGGCGAGCATTTTCTTATTGGCCTTCATGAGACGCTTCTGGCCCTTATCCAGGGTCACCGCGCTTTCCGTGATGGGTGAAATTCTTTATCCGCGCCGCCCCTAGCGTCGGCTGCCTTAGTGGCAGGTAATTTCATGAGCGCTTCATCCGCAAGTGCCTGAGCTAGCGCCTGCCTTTCTTTGACATTATGCACCTCGCTTGGCGAGCAATGCCCTGGCAGCTTCCCTCGTAAGGGGATCCGGGGATTCGAGCTATATAAATGTCGCAAAGTCCTTTCAGCCAGGCTTCTCGATAGCGTCTTCCGCTGGTTCATGCTCAGCGTCCCCATTCCTATGGGACTTGTACGCACGGAAGTCCTTAGCCTCAACTCTCCACGTTGACCCGGGGCTGCGTACCTGCTTCGCCTTAATGTGCCCATCCAGCATCGCCTGAAGGCCGTCTCACGAGAAATACGCAGCTCAGCCGCGATTTTCCCGCAGCAAGAGATACTTATCAGCCATAGCATCTGAACATCCCTACCTCCCAAGTGTGCAACACGAATTGAAAGCGCAATTACCGTCGCGATATAATGCGCCCATCATGAGAGGCCTTCGCCGGGGCTGGCTCCATCGGAATCCCGCACCGGAGCACACTGCACTACACCCGAGTCACGTGAGCACCAAGAATGCATTCGGGGCAGCGTCAGCCTCAGCTCGCCGGATTTCCACAGAGGAGAGCGGCGACCTGTTCTATAGTCGTCTGAGCGACTCCAGCGATATAGAGGACAAGGGCGAGGAGTGGTCTTTGATAGGACTGCTTATGGCGGTGCATCTCGTCTGCTATGCAGGCATCGCCCGTCCGGGCCACAGCTACTCCATGAGCAGCTCCTACTGGGTAAACACGGGAACCGAGCCTGAGACGTTCGTCTTCCGCGCCGATCCCCCGGCGGGGGCATCATGGATCAAGATGGCGGAAAGCAGTGTCACGCTCGACCCCGGGCAGGCTGTGAGCATCCCGGTTACGCTCGCTGTCCCCGTTGGGGCAGCCAAGGGCATCTACGGAGCAAGGCTCGAAGCCTCAGGAGCTGAGGAGAGCGTCGAGTTCGGGGTCGGGGTCAGGCCTGGCTGCGCAGGACCGGCAGCCCCGCCTCTTGTTCCGGGAGGAGGCAGAGGGTTTCCCCTCCCCCTCTGGGTAGTCACGGGGCTGCTCCTGGCGGCAGTCCTGCTCACCTGGCTGGCGAGGCAGAGGAGAACGGACTGTGATCACCCGGTTCACCGGCTTAGAGGTGGAAAATGGCAAAACTTAACACTCCGGGACATGCTTCGGGTTGCGGGCGAACCCGGGTCCCGCCCTCGTGGGTCTTGCCGCTGAAGGAGCATCGCTGATCCGGACCAGATCGAGTACGTGCTTTGCGCCTCAGGCATCAAGTCCGTGGACGAGATAGCCGAGATCCTGCTGGCGAGACCGGCACATCCTCCTGCGCACGGGCGAGCAAGAGCACGTGCCTTCCGCGAAGAGAATCACCACGATGGACGGCTAAGAGCCCGCGATGTGTCTTACTGCGGCCCGCCATCGCGATTAGTGATCTGATGGGGATTACCGGTTCCTACGGGTTCCGGGCCGTTCACGCGGACTGCTATGGCCGCCGGAAGTGACCACCTGGCTGAACCCCACAGCAAGCTCGATATTGTCGAGGCGGGCCACTTCACTTGGGAAGACGCCGCCGCCGACTACGCCGCCCTCATCACCAGCTGGTGGGCTGGCGGCCGGCTGGCGGCCACGAAGCCACATCGAGAACACCCGTAAAATCGCTGAAGAGCCAAAGCGGCGGAAAGGGCAGGATGTCATGAGTGCGTCACTTCGCTATGAGGGGTTCGGGGCGTCAACTCGAACTCATACCTTGTTCGCGCAGACGATGGCGTACGTCGCGGCGACGGCGGCTCTCTTCGCGGCCGGCGCCTACCTGGGCCGCAACCTGTCCTACGGCGCGGGCTTCGCGGCATTCATCGGCGCCTTCGCCTGCCTGATCGGCATGCGGTTCGCGGCGCGCAGGTCCTCCCAGCTGACGGTCGCGCTGCTCGCCGTCTTCGGGCTGCTGATCGGGGTGGCGGTGGCGCCGACGCTCGCCTATTACGCGAGCGTGGATCCGAGTGCGCTGTGGCAGGCGGGCGGGGCCACGGCGTTGTTCATCGCCGGGTTCGGGGCGGCCGGCTATGCCACCGAGCGGGATCTGTCGGCGATCGTGCGGGTCTGTTTCTGGGCGCTGCTGGCGCTGATCGTGTTCGGCATCGTGCTGATCTTCGTGCACATCCCGCACGGCTCGCTGATCTACTCGGTGATCGGCCTGGTGATCTTCGCGGGCTTCACCATGTTCGACTTCCAGCGGCTGCGGCGCTCCAGCGACATCGCCTCCGCGCCCTTCCTGGCCGCGTCCATCTTCCTGGACGTCCTGAACGTCTTCCTGTTCTTCCTGCGGATCTTCTCCGGCTCGGGAAGAGACTGAGCGGCGCCGCCGCCGGCTTCGCCGGTCAGGTCCCCATGTCGACTGCGTTGACTCGCACCGGGCGGATGATGACCTTGACTCGCGACTGGCCAGGCTGGTCATGGTCTCGCAGGTTCGCGTGGTACTTCGCGCCGACGCTGTCGGCGAAGGAGTAGTCCTCATCAGGTGAGACCTCGGCATCGCTGCGGATCTCCAGGTAGCGGTAGGGGTTCGCCAGGTCAAGGAGGAACAGGTTCGCGGCGGGATTCGCCAGCAAGTTCTTCGTCTTCTGTCGGCTGGTGTTCAGCGAGAGGCCGATCGTGTCGTCCTCGGCGAGGAACCAGACTTCTGACAGCTGCGGACGGCCGTCCGGGCCGATCGTGGCCAGGGTCGCGAACTGGCCGTCGAGCAGGTCGCGGTGGGATGCGGGGATCGCTGGCATGGTCCTCCTTTCGCCCTGTGCAGGTTACCGGCGCGCCGGTTGCCACATCCTCCAGTCGGTCAATGTGGGTTACGATCCGCCTCGTGAACCCCCTGGACATGCTGGTGAGCCGACTGCCCGACGGCACGGTGCGGACCGACGCGGAGACCCTGCGCGAGCGGGCCATCGATTCCTGGGCGCTGGCGCTGCTG